>NZ_JBHVEU010000726.1:0-2275 GCF_042802075.1 Kitasatospora sp. NPDC057518 | reverse complement strand
GCCCGCGCCGGCCGTCCGCGTTCGCCGGGGGGGTGGCAGGGGGGGCGGGCGTCAGCGGCCGAGGCGGGACTCCAGGGCGCGCAGGTCCGCGGTGAGGGCGGACCGCACGGGGCGGGACATCAGCGGGCCGGCCAGGCGGAGGCCGCCGCGGACCCGGATGCGGGCGAAGGTGCCGGTCCGGGTGGGCTCGAAGGTGTAGGTGACGCGCATGGGCATCGGCCCGGCGACGGAGACCATGTCGAGCACCGTCGGCGGGTCGTGGCGCGACACGCGCAGCACGTACGAGAAGGACCGGCCCAGGAAGTGCGCGGTCCGGGTGACCTCGGCGCCCGCGCCGAAGCCGCCGGTGTCGGCCTCCCGGGTGAGGGTGGCGCTGCGGATGCCCCGGGTCCACTCGGAGTCGTGGCGCCAGTCCATCGCGTAGGCGGCGACCGTGGCGGGCGGGAGGGGGATCAGGCGTTCCACTGTGACGTCGAGCATGATCACACTCTCCCGCCGGGCGGGCCGGCGCGCTCCCCGGACTCGCCCGGGCGGAGGCGGGCCCCGGTCAGAGCCCCAGGATCCGCTGGGCCTGCGCCCGCATCTCGACCTTGCGGATCTTCCCGGTGACCGTCATCGGGAACTCCTCGACCACGTGCACGTAGCGCGGGATCTTGACGTGGGCGAGCCGGCCCGCGCAGTACCCGCGGACCGCCTCGGCGGTGAGCGGCTCGGCGCCCTCCCGCATCCGGATCCAGGCCATCAGCTCCTCGCCGTACTTGGCGTCGGGGACGCCGATGACCTGGACGTCGAGGATGTCCGGGTGGGTGTGGAGGAACTCCTCGATCTCCCGCGGGTAGAGGTTCTCGCCGCCGCGGATCACCATGTCCTTGATCCGGCCGGTGATGGCGAGGTAGCCGTCCCCGTCCATCACCGCGAGGTCCCCGGTGTGCATCCAGTGGGCGGCGTCGACGGCCTCGGCGGTGCGCTCCGGCTCGCCCCAGTAGCCGAGCATGACGGAGTAGCCGCGGGTGCAGAGCTCGCCGGGTTCGCCGCGCGGGACGGTACGGCCGGTGGCCGGGTCGACCACCTTGACCTCCAGGTGCGGGCCGACCCGGCCCACCGTGGCGACCCTCCGCTCGACCGGGTCGTCGACCCGGGTCTGGGTGGAGACCGGCGAGGTCTCGGTCATGCCGTAGCAGATGGAGACCTGCGCCATGCCCATCCGCCCGATGACCTCCTTCATCACCTCGCTCGGGCAGGGCGAGCCGGCCATGATGCCGGTGCGCAGGCTGCCGAGGTCGTAACGGTCGAAGTCCGGGTCGGCCAGCTCGGCGATGAACATGGTCGGCACGCCGTACAGCGAGGTGCAGCGCTCGGCGGCGACGGCGGCCAGGGTGGCGCCGGGATCGAAGGAGGGGGCGGGGATGACCATGCAGGCGCCGTGCGAGGTGGCGGCGAGATTGCCCATCACCATGCCGAAGCAGTGGTAGAACGGCACCGGGATGCAGATCCGGTCCTGCTCGGTGTAGGCGAGCAACTCCCCGACGAAGTACCCGTTGTTGAGGATGTTGTGGTGGGAGAGCGTCGCGCCCTTGGGGAAGCCGGTCGTCCCGGAGGTGTACTGGATGTTGATCGGGTCGTCGGGGGCCAACTCGCCCTGCCGTTCGGCGAGTCGGGCCGGGTCGGCGCGCCGTCCGGCGGCGGTCACGGCGTCCCAGTCGGGGCCGCCGAGCAGCAGGACGTGCTCCAACTCCGGACAGCGGGGCCGCACTTCAGAGATCATCCCGGCGTAGTCGGAGGTCTTGAAGCGCTCGGCGGCGACCAGCAGCCGGATGCTGGCCTGGTTCAGCACGTACTCCAACTCGTGTGCGCGGTAGGCCGGATTGACCGTGACCAGGATCGCGCCGAGCTTGGCGGTGGCGTACTGGGTGAGCGTCCACTCGGCGCAGTTGGGGGCCCAGATGCCGACCCGGTCGCCCTTGGCGATCCCGAGTTCCAGCAGGCCGAGCGCCAGGGCGTCGACGTCGGCGGCGAGTTCGGCGTACGTCCAGCGGCGGGCGGTGGCCCGGTCGACCAGGGCGTCGCGCCCGGGGAAGGCGCGCACCGCGCGGTCGAGGTTCTCCCCGATGGTGTCGCCGAGCAGCGGGACGTCCGAGGTGCCGGAGGCGTAGCTGCGGGGGGTCGGCGTGGTCGGCACGGGCGGGCTCCCTGGGGACGGCGGTGCGGGACGGAGTCCATGGTCGCGGGCGCCGGCCCCGCGCCGCCACCCCCGAACGGGGGTACGGACACGGCG
>NZ_JBHVEU010000725.1:0-2284 GCF_042802075.1 Kitasatospora sp. NPDC057518 | reverse complement strand
GTCCAGACCTGGATCTGGTTGGGCTTGGAGCATTCGCCGAGCAGGATGTGGCCGTCGCCGCGCAGCAGCTTCACCTTGGTGATGGCGGCGGCGCCGGGGTAGGCGAAGTCCTCGACCGCGGGCGGTGCGGCGGAGTTGTCGGCGGGGGTGGTGTCGGCTGCGGCGAGTGTGGTGGCGCCGGCGAGGGCCGTGGCGGTCACGGCGGCGGCGGCCAGCCACCGGCCTGCGGTGGCGCGGCCGGTCCTTCTGGCCGTGCGGAGGGGGGTGTGGGTCACCTGGGGCTCCATCGGGAAGGTGAGCGGGGAGCGGTACGGGCCGGTGCTGGTCAGCCGGTGACGCGCAGTTCGAGCAGGGCGGCCGGCTTGCCGTTGCCGGAGCCGCTGCCGATCCCGACGGGGAGGGCGGTGCCCTTGGCGATGTCGACGCTCTGCGCGCCGTCGACGCTGGTGAGCTTGGCGTTGAGCGAGTAGGCGTCGGTGCGGATGCGGAACACGTTGGGCACCTCCAGGGCGAGGTAGCCGGTGGTGCTGGTGGCGCGGAAGCAGATCTGGTTGCCGCCGGCGTTGGGCAGGTCGAAGCTGAACACGCTGATCTGGCTGTCGACGGCGCAGTCGGACAGCACGATGTGGCCGTCGCCGCGCAGCAGCTTGACGTTGGGGTACGGCGCCGGGCCGGGGTAGTTGAAGTCCTCGACCGCCACCGGCGCGGCCGAGTTGTCCGCCGGAGTGCCGTCGGCGGAAGCCAGTGCGGTGGCGCCGAGCGTGGCGGCCACGGCGACCGCACCGCCAACGAGCAAGCGGGACATGCGCTTTGCCATGACTATTCCTCTTCGTTCATTTTGTGTTGCCCTGACGGGCAGATCCACGGATTGGTGCGAACCACCCTTGATGGCAGGCGAACCAACCTGTCGTGATGGCGCGTCATGGGTGATGGGGATGCACGGAATCAACCACTCGGCGCCTTCGTGATCAAGGACGGAATGCGGCCCCATCGAACCAGATCAAGCTGACGACACGCCAGATCTTTCTTCCGGAGACCCCTCCCGAGCAGGCGCTCTGTCACAGTTTCGAATAGCTTGGGCACTTCCTGGCGATGCGCTCGCTTTGCCGAAATATGGGCCCACTGAGGGGGTTTAATGCACGTGTCTCAACTCTCAACTTCTTGACTTCGTAAGCGTTCTGTCGTGACATCATTTGACGTAGGCTCCGCTGCGGCCGGGATTCGGCCGATGTCGACAGTGGAGGTTTTCCGGTGCGTCAATCGATATCCCGCTCGCGACGGCAAGGGAGGGGGAGGCCGCCGCTACTGGGCAGGCTCTCCCTGAGCCTGCTGCCGCTCGCCCTGACGGCCGGTCTGGTGGGATCCGGCATCCAGAGCGCCGTCGCTGCCGAGCCGACCGGCGGGCAGGTCCAACCGACCCCCCGTGAGCGTGCGTTGACCGCGTGGCTCAACGGCGGCCCTCGCGTCCACGAGCTCGCCGAGGCCGCGCTCGCGGGCTCCGACCAGGACGTGAAGCGGTTCGTCGACAACGACCTCGCCGGCACCCAGCGCCTGGACGACCTGCTCGCCGCCACACAGATCTCCAGTGTGGGCGGGCCGAAGGTCCGCGAGGCCGCGGACAAGGCGATCGATGGAACTCCCGACGAGTTGCGCGCCTTCCTGCAGGGTGGTTGGCAGGCGGCGCTCGACGCCGACCGGCGGCTGATGATCACCCGGCTCACCGACCCCGCGATGGGCGCGGGCAGCAACCTGCAGGCGGCTGGTGACGCGGCGCTGCGCAGCAACAACAGTGACGATCTGCAGCGGTTCCTGACCGAGGGACAGTTCCCGGCGAAGGATTCCGACGACCGGCTCAAGCTGGTGCAGATCCTCAGCAACGGCGGCACGAACACCCAGGCGGCGGCACGTGCGGCGCTGAACGGGTCGATCGAGGACGTGCGCGACTTCCTGGCGGTCGGCCAGTACATCGCGCAGAGCCGTGACCAGGAGCGTGCGAGCATCGCGCAGCTGGTGCAGCAGGCGAAGGACGCGGGCGCGCAGGCGGCGCAGGAGACTGCGGCGGCGATCGAGGCCAAGGACAAGGCGGTCTACGAGGCGCAGAAGGCCATGGAGGCCGCCGCACTGGCCGCGTCGGAGACGCAGAAGGCCGGCAACGACGCGGCCAAGGCGACGGAGGCGGCGAACAAGGCCGCGACGGCGGCCGAGCGCGCGGGTGCGGCGGCGCGGACGGCGATGGCGGCAGCCCGTGCGGCCAACGCGGGTGCGCGGGCCGCCGCCTACGCGG
>NZ_JBHVEU010000724.1:0-2294 GCF_042802075.1 Kitasatospora sp. NPDC057518 | reverse complement strand
GGGCCGCCCGGTCTGCCGTGGTGTGCGCAGGAAGTCGGCGGGTCCGACTTCCTGCGCGCCCGTCGCCGGTATCTCGGTTGGGGATCAACTCGTCCGGGTTGACGCTGACTTGACGTTGCCGTGCCTACCATCGAGCCGTGCTGAAGCGATGGGGGAGCCAGGTGCGCCGGCGTCCGGTGCTGGGGGCGGTTGCCGTCGCGATCGTCTGGCAGGCGGCGATCGTGGTGGTGGCGAAGGTGCTGCCGCCGTTGGAGCCTGGGTGGTTCCCGCAGTTGGGGCCGACCGTGGTCAACCTGGCGGGCGCGGCGGTGGTGCTGGTGCTGCTCCGGGCCTGGGGGCTGCTGGCGACCGGCGGGGTGACGGGCCTCGGGGTGATGGCGCGCTGGCCGGTGCTGCTGCCACTGGTGGTGGCGGCGGGGCTGGCGGCGCTGCCCGGGATCGAGGGCGGCACGGCGACCCTGGTGGGCGGGGTGGTGCTGATGCTCGCCATCGGGGTCAGCGAGGAACTGAGCAGCCGGGCACTGGTGTTGGAGGTCGCGCGGCCGCTCGGCCCGGCGCGCGCGGTGGTGCTGACAGCGGTGCTGTTCGGGGTCGGGCACCTCGGCAACTGGCTGTTCTTCGGCGCGCCCCTGGGCAACACGCTGTGGCAGGTCCTGGAGGCCGGCGCGTTCGGCTTCTGCCTGTGCGGGGCGCGCCTGTACATCGGGAGCGTCTGGCCGCTGGTGCTGGTGCACGCGCTGTCCGACTACCTGGAGATCTACTCGCCGGGGAAGACGGCCGACTGGCTGCAGGCACTGGGCCTGGCCGTCGACCTGGGGCTCGGGATCGGGCTGCTCCTGCTGCTCCGGGCCCGTACGGCTCCCGCTCCGGCCGCTTCCTGAAGCGCTCATCCGCCCCCGGGGACGCGAGCGATTCGTTCAAGACGCGGCCCCAACCACCCGACCACACTGGCCGGATGACACCGACCGACACCTTCACCCCCGCCGCCGGGCGCCTCGCCCTCGGGCTCTACGACCCGATCGTCTCGCTCACCCGCGAACGCCTGTGGCGCAGCCTGCTCGCCATGCACGCCGCCCCGCGCCCCGGTGACGTCATCGTCGACGTCGGCTGCGGCACCGGGTCCTTCGCCGTCCTGCTGGGCCGCGCCGAACCGCAGGCCACCGTCGTCGGCGTCGACCCCGACCCCGCCGTGCTGCGCCTGGCCCGCCGCAAGGCCGCCGCGGCCGGGATCGAACCCGACTTCCGCACCGGCATGGGTGACGCGGTGGACGAGGTCGTCGGCGCCGGGACCGCCGACACCGTCGTCTCCAGCCTCGTCCTGCACCAGTGCCCCGTCCCGATGAAGCAGGCCGTCCTCGCCGCCATGCACCGCACGCTGCGCCCCGGCGGGAAGCTGGTGATCGCCGACTACGGGCGGCAGCGCACGGCGGCCATGCGGCTGGCCTTCCGGATCGTCCAGTTCGCCGACGGCAAGGAGGACACCCAGCCGAACGCCGACGGCATCCTGCCCCGGCTGATCGCGGAGGCCGGCTTCGAGGGGGTGCGCGAGGTGGACACCGTCGCGACGGTGACCGGCTCGATGTCCTTCTACACCGCACGCCGCCCGGCCTGAACCGCCGTTCCGCGCAGGGCGGGCAGCACCTGCGAGGGCGTCAGCCCCGTCAACTCCCGCATCCACCGGGTGAGATGGGCCTGGTCGGCGAACCCGCCCGCGAGCGCCGCCTGTGCCAGGGAGCACCCCTCGCCGAGGGCCAGTGCCGCCCGGGACAGCCGCTGCCAGCTGCGCCAGCGCGCCAGCGGCACCCCCAACTGTCGCCGTGCCAGGGCCCGCAGGCGTTGCGGGGACAGTCCGACGCGCGCGGCCAGGCCCTCCAGCGGCTCCCGGCCGTCGGCGGCCAGTGCCGCCATTGCCGCGCGCAGCCGAGGGTCCAGCCCGGTGGCGGGCAGCCCGCCACCGGGCCGGACGTCCCGCTCGGTCAGGCCCCGCCACTGCGGGGCGACGGCGACCCCCGGTGCGCAGCCCGCGCGCAGCCGGTCGGCGAAGGCGCAGTGCGGGTCGACGTAGAAGGTCAGCACCTCCCGGGTCGGGGCCATCCGGTGGCGCACCATCGGCGCCACCACGAGCGCGGGCCCGCGGTGGCGCCGCCCGGTGTCGTCGTCGATGGCCACCGTGCGGGCGGCGGCCGCGACGGCGACCTGGAAGGTGGCGTGCCGGTGGAAGGCGCTGTCCGCCAACGGCCCCTGGTAGAGCGCGTATCCGGGGCCGACGGCGAACCGCGGGGCCCCGGCCCCGG
>NZ_JBHVEU010000723.1:0-2343 GCF_042802075.1 Kitasatospora sp. NPDC057518 | reverse complement strand
CGTCCCGGGCCCTGTCGTGTTCCGGGGCGCCCTGTGGCGACGTACGCCGGTCCCCAGGTGTCACGGGCGGTCGTCCTACGAGGCGTCCGGACCGCCCGGACCGCCCGGACCGAGGGGGTGGTCGAGGGCGTGCCGCAGTACGGCCGGGGCGGTCACCAGCGACGGTCCGTACCAGGTCAGGTGCCGTCCGCTGACCAGTGCCGCCGGTGTGCCCGGGAACGCCTCCGGGCCGTCCTCGGCGGTGAAGCGGTACGGCTCGTCCGGCAGGACCACCAACTCCGGCTGGCAGGCGAGCAGTTCGGGCAGTGGAACGGCCGGGTAGCGCTCGGGGTGGTCGGCGTGGACGAGCCGCAGGCCCAGGCGGCGCAGCAGGTCCCCGGCGAAGGTGTCGCGGCCGAGGACCATCCACGGGCGGCGCCAGATCGGGACGACGGTCCGGGGGCCGTCGGCCTCCGGGGGCGCGCCGCCGCTCCCGACGGAGGCCCAGGCGGCCTCCGCCTCGTCCAGCCAGGCGGGCCGGGGCAGCCCGCAGGCGGTGGTCAGCAGCCGGTGCAGGGAGCGGAAGGCGTCGTCCAGGGTGCGGATGTCGGTGACCCAGACCGGGACGCCGGCCGCCCGCAGCGCGTCCAGGTCGGGGCGCCGGTTCTCCTCGTCGTTGGCGAGGACGAGGTCGGGCGCGAGCGCGAGGATGCGCGGGACGTCCGGGTTCTTGGTGCCGCCGATCCGGGTGACGGACAGGTCGGCGGGGTGGCTGCACCAGTCGGTGGCGCCGACCAGCAGGCCGGGCGCGGTGGCGGCGACCGCCTCGGTCAGTGACGGCACCAGCGAGACCACCCGGCGGGGCGGGCGCGGTCCGAGCCGGACGGGGAGGTCGAGGTCGTCGCGCGGGGCGGTGGGGTCGGCCATCCGGTCAGCCTACGTCCGGCCCCGGCGACGGGGCGTGCGGACGGCGACCGGCCGCGCGCGGCACCGGAGGCCCGCTGCCGGGAACCCGCTGCCGGCCGCGCATCGCCGGAGACCAACCGCCGGGAACCCATCGCCCGGGCCGTCCGACTACCTGGTCCGGGTCCGCAGCACGGGCCCTCAGTACGACCACCCGGTGCCAGGGCCGAGCCCGGTCACCCGGGACCGTCACCGAGCACCATCACCGACCAGGAGAGTTGTCATGCGCCCTCGTGTCGTCTGCGGAATCGCGGCCGCCGTCGCCCTGTTCGCCACGGCCTGCGGAAGCGGGACCGGGGGCGGGTCGAGCGCCTCCGTCACCGTCCGGCCCGACGCCGGCGGTGGCTTCCCCGTCACGGTCGCCGACTGCGCGGGCAAGGAGACCACCATCGCCAAGGCGCCCGGCAGGATCGTCACCAGCAACGCCTCCAGCCTGGAGCTGCTGCTCCGACTCGGCGCGGGGGAGCGGGTGATCGGCACCGGCTTCCCGCCCGGCAAGGGCACCCTGCCCGCCGCGCTCGCCGAGCAGGGCGCCAAGGTGCCGGTGCTCGGGGACAAGAGCATCCCCAAGGAGAAGCTCCTCGGCTCCGGCGCCGACCTCTACGTGGACACCTTCGGCGCGATGCCGATGATGGGCGGCGGCGCCACCGGGCCGAGCGAGGAGGAGTACGCGGCGGCCGGCATCCAGCACGTGTACCTGCTCTCCACCGCCTGCGCCGGGACGCCGAAGGCCGCCAAGGCGCCGCGCACCGACCTGGCCGGGATCGAGGAGGACGTCCGCCGGCTCGGCGCCGTCACCGGCACGGCCGCGCGGGCGGAGGAGCTGGTCGCGGGGATGGAGAAGCAGCTCGGCGAGGTCCGCACCGCGCTCGCCGCCGTGCCGGAGGGGCAGCGGCCGAGCTACTTCGTCTTCGACTTCGACGCCGGCACCAAGCAGCCGGTGGCGGTCTGCGGCCGGCAGGTCGCCAACGCCGTGATCACCCAGGCCGGGGCGCGCAACGTGTTCGCCGACTGCGACGCCGACTTCAAGCCCGGCTCCTGGGAGGACGTGGTCGCCAAGAACCCGGACTGGATCCAGCTGGCCGTGCGCAACCGGGGCAGCGAGGAGGCCACCCGCAAGGCCTTCGACGAGGCCGAGGCCTTCCTGAAGGGCTTTCCCGCGACCCAGGGCCTGAAGGCCGTCCAGGAGGGGCACTTCGTCCGGCTCGGCTCCGAGGTGACGACCATCGCGGGGGTGCGCAACGCCGACGCCGTCCGGCAGATCGCCGCGACCGTCCACCCTGACCTCGTCAAGGCCCCCGACCTCGCCAAGAACGGGCAGTAGCCGGTGACGTCGGCCACCGCTCGGAAGGAGCGCGGCGAAGTCCGCCCGGCCCGCATCCTGCGGGCCGGGCCGCTGGC
>NZ_JBHVEU010000722.1:0-2344 GCF_042802075.1 Kitasatospora sp. NPDC057518 | reverse complement strand
CTCCGGGCCGGGGTTCAGCCCCGCCCGATGTAGGGCATGGCTGTCGCCATCACGGTGGCGAACTGCACGTTGGCCTCCAGCGGCAGCCCGGCCATGTGCCGTACGGTGCGCGCCACGTCGGCCACGTCCATGGTCGGCTCGGGGGCGATCCGGCCGTCCGCCTGCCGCACGCCCGCGCCCATCGCCGCCGTCATGTCGGTCGCCGCGTTGCCGATGTCGATCTGCCCGCAGGCGATCCGGTACGGGCGGCCGTCCAGCGACAGCGACTTGGTCAGGCCGGTCACGGCGTGCTTGGTCGCGGTGTAGGCGATCGAGTGCGGGCGCGGGACGTGCGCGGAGATCGAGCCGTTGTTGATGATCCGGCCGCCCCGCGGGTCCTGCTCCTTCATCCGCCGGAACGCGGCCCGGGCACAGAGGAAGGCGCCGGTCAGGTTGAGGTCGACCACGGCCCGCCAGTCCTCGACCGCCAGCTCGTCCACCGGGACGGCCGGGCCGAAGGCGCCGGCGTTGTTGAACAGCAGGTCCACCCGGCCGTGGCGCTCGGCGGCCGCGGCGAACAGCGCGTTCACCGCGGCCGGGTCGGTGACGTCGGTCGGCACCACGTCGGCCGGGCCGGCGCAGAGCGCGGCGGTCTCCCGCAGCGGTCCGGACCGGCGGCCGGCCAGCACCGTCCGCCAGCCGTCCGCGGCCAGCTCCACCGCCACGGCCCGGCCGACGCCGCTCCCGGCTCCGGTGACGACGGCGATCCGCTGGTTCATGGCACCCTCCTCGATGACTGTTCCCGGTCGGCCCCGGCCTGGGCGTGCCCTGGGCATGGCCTGGGCACAGCCTGGGCAAGGCCTGGGCGTGCCCCGGAGATCTTCGCGGATCCGGGGGCCGCCGTCACTGGTCGAAGCTGCCGAGGAGCTGGTTGAATCACCAGAATCCGGACGATTCGACGGGGCTCCGACGGCCACCCCCGCCGACCGGCCCCCGCCGACCGGGGGGACGGGTGAAGGCTTTTACCTGATCGCGAACAAACATTGGATTTCCGGTGGCCACCGCGCAACCGGGCCACCCCGGCCTACGTCATAAGATCGCAGGAAGGCGCACCCCCGCGAAGGGGCGGCGCGCCATCACTCCGGGGGACGCACCAGCGCTGTGCCCCCGGGCATGTCCGGCCCCACCGGGGGGCCGCCGCCCGGTCACGGACCGGGCGCGACATCGGTCGGAGAGTCCTCACCGTGCTTAGGCAGTCGTCCCGTTCCCGCGCCGTCCTGTCCGGCGCCGCCGTGCTCGCCCTGGCCGCCTCGCTCGCGGCCTGCGGGAGTTCCGGCGGTGGGAAGGGGGACAGCGCCATGGCGAGCGCCGGCGCGACCGGCGGCAGCTCGTCGGGCAGCCCGAGCACCACCGGCACCGGCCAGCCCGCGACCGGCAGCGCGACCCCGGCCGCCGCCTCCGGCAAGGTGCTGATGCCCACCGGGCCCGCCGCCGCCCTCAGCAAGTCCCGGGACACCGGCGCCGGCCCGATCATGATGACCAAGGTGACCGGCGCGAAGTCCGGCGTCACCGGCCAGGTCTGGGTCTGGCTGCCGCCCGAGTACAACGACCCCAAGTTCGCCAAGACCGGCTTCCCGGTGCTCACCCTGTTCGCGGGCGGCCAGAGCAACGGCTACAACACCTGGACCGACAACCAGCTGCCGATCCAGGAGGAGAACGAGCGGCTGGTCAAGGAGGGCAAGTCCCACCCGTTCATCATGATCATGCCGGTGCAGAACTTCAACGGCGACGAGAAGAACGCGCTGGACTGCTCCGACATCCCGGGCCAGGCCAAGATGGCCACCTGGATGGCCGAGGACCTCCCGGACTTCGTCCGCGCCAACTTCCGCACCGTGAAGGGCCGCGACGGCTGGGGCGTGATGGGCGCCTCCACCGGCGGCTTCTGCAGCGCCAAGCTCGCCCTCCAGTACCCGCAGGTCTACAAGGCCGCGGTGCCGATCGACGGCTACTTCATACCGGACTCGGGGCTGTGGAAGGGCCACGACGCGGAGAAGGCCGCCAACAACCCGGACGTGCTGGTCACCCAGGGCAAGGCGGACGTGAGCATGCTGGTCACCGCGGGCGGCGCCAACCCGTACGAGACCAAGGTGGTCAAGAGCTGGGTGGAGAAGGCGGTGCCGCCGGTGAACCTCCAGTACCACGAGCAGCCCGGCGGCAAGCACCTGACCTCGGACTTCAAGAAGATGATCCCGGACACCCTGGTGTGGCTCACCGCCCACCTGGCGGGGCCGGCGGCCGACTGAGGCCCCTGCTCCGACCTGTTTCCCACCTGCTCCCACCGCTGCCGCCGGTGCCGGGACGCGTT
>NZ_JBHVEU010000721.1:0-2352 GCF_042802075.1 Kitasatospora sp. NPDC057518 | reverse complement strand
GCGGGGCTGCCGGCGGACTTCGCGGAGCTGTTCTCGGTGATCCTGGACGGCCGCAACGCGTCGCTGGGCGACGGGGTGCGGCGGGCGTTGGGCCGTGAGCCGCGGGACTTCGCCGACTACGCCCGCGAGGCCGCCGCCTCGGGCGTGTGGAACGCGTGAGCCGACCCGTCCGGGGCGGCTCCGACCGCCCGTCTCCGGGCGGGCGCTGGTAGGGAATCCGAACGGACACTGGAGGTCTGGTCATGACGGACGGCACAACGGTCTGGTCGACGGAGCAGGGGCTGCGCGCCCTGCCCGAGCAGCTCAAGGGCTTCGGCCTGATGCACGTCGCGATGCGCCGGGACGCGGCACGGCTGACCGCCGCCGCGCAGCGCGGCTCGGCGGGCTCCGCCGCGGCGCTCGCGGAGTGGTTCGGGCGGCTGCGCTCGGTGATCGACTGGCACCACCACAGCGAGGACGAGATCCTCTGGCCGTACCTGCGTGGCCGGGTGGCGGGCTTCGACGGCAGCGGGGTCCTGGAGGAGGACCACGAGGCGCTGGACGCCTCGATGCGCCGGGTCGCCGGGGTGCTCGGCTCCGGACTGCGCGCCGAACTCCCGGAGGCAGCCCAGGCGTTCGAGAGCCTGGTGCGCGAGCACCTGCGGCACGAGGAGCCGGTGGTCTTCCCGGCGCTGGCCGGCCTGTCGGTGGACGAGTACCTGCGGGTCGAGCGCCGGATCATCGGGAGCGCGCCGACCCAGGTGATGACCTACCTCCAGCCCTGGATGTTCGACGGCGCGGACGCGGCCTCGGTCCGGGCGGTCTCGGCGACCATCCCGGCCCCGGTGCGGCTGCTCGGGCGGACGGTCCTGGACCGGCGGTACCGGCGCGGGCTGGGCGCGGTGCTCTGAGCCGGCCTCTTCGCCGTGTTCGCCGGGGCGGTGAGGTGCGCCGGCCCCGGCCGGGCGCGGCACCGCCGGGTGCCGCAAGTGCCCTGCCGGGGGCCGGGGTTCCGGTTGTCGCGGTTCCGTTGCGCGGCGCGCCGCACGGTGGGCGGTGTCGAGAGTTCCACGTTCGTCGGCGCCGCAGTCCGCGGGGCCGGAAGATTGAGAGGGTCCTGGGATGCGTTCGGATCAGACCGCGGTTCCGCTGTCGTACACGGCGCCGTCGGCCATCGGGAGTGCGGGGGTGGGGAGTTCGGTGCGGGCTGTCGGACAGAGCAAGGCCGCGGGGCCGCTGCTGGTGGGTTCCACCGTGGCGATGGGCCTGATGGCGGGGCTGTTCTTCGCCTTCGACGTGTCGGTGATGCCGGGCCTGGCGGCCGGGGACGACCGGACCTACGTCACGGCGATGCAGCACATCAACAAGTCGATCGAGAACGGGCTGTTCGGCCTGGTCTTCGTCGGCGCCTTCGCGGCGACCGGCCTGGCGGCCTGGCTGCTGCACAAGGCCGGCCGGCGCCAGGCGGCGCTCTGGGCGGGCCTGGCGACGGCGCTGTACGTGGTGGCGCTGATCGTCACCATGGGTGTCAACATCCCGCTGAACAACGAGCTGGCGGCGGCCGGCGACCCGTCGCAGATCCACGACTTCGCCGCCGTGCGGGCCAAGTTCGCGGACAGCTGGGTGCCGGTCAACATGCTCCGCACCGCGCTCTGCACCGGCGGTCTGCTCGCGCTGACCCGCTCCCTGGTGCTGCACGGCCGCGGCGGCCGCTGAGCCCCGGCCCGCCCGGTTCCGCGCATCGCCGCTGTGCCCGTCCGCCTCGTGCGGGCGGGCACACGCGCGTTCCGGGGCCGTGCGCCCGCCGTCGTGGCCGGGCTGCCGGGGCCGGCCCGGTGCGCTGGGGCGTGCGCCGGTGCGCCGGTCCGGTGCGTTCTCCCAATTCACTTGGTGAGACACCGAGTTGGCGAACCAGTCCGATGTGGTGGAGCATAGGCCGGGCCCGGTCCGTTGCGGTGCGCTTGCGCCGCGGCCGAGCACCGTACAGCTGCTGGGGAGGAGGCGGTTCCGGTGACTCCGGTGGAACGTCCGTTTCTGGTGCGGGGGAAGGCGGTACCCCTGGCCAGATATCTGGCGGAGGAGGCCATCGAGGGCCTGGTGGCCTGCTCGTGCATCGGGAACGAAGTCTGCATCGACCTCGCCGACACCAGGATCCTGGTGAGCCTGGTCGACGTCGCCGACGTGCTGCGACTCAACTTCCACATGGTCCAGGACGGCCCGGCCAAGCCCCGCTCGTGGTCGCGACGGCTGCCCGCCGGCACCGGCCCGCGCGAGACCGCGTCCCGGATAGCGCTGGACGTGCGGGCCCTGGAACGCGAACTGGCGCCCTTGCGCCGGCGTCCGCCCCGGCCGGTGCCGGGGGCGGCGCAGCAC
>NZ_JBHVEU010000720.1:0-2363 GCF_042802075.1 Kitasatospora sp. NPDC057518 | reverse complement strand
GCTGATCGGCTGCGGGATCTCCCTGCTGGCCGGCTACCTGCTGTGGCCGGAGTCCTGGCACACCCGGATCGGCGACCGCCTCGCCGACGCCGTCCTGCTGCGGGTGGAGGCTCTCCGTCACTTGTCCTTCTTCTCGTGCTTCGGGGCGGGCGCCGGGCGCGAGGTGTCCTTCGACGGCTTGTCCTTGCCCGGGTCCTGGTCGCCCGCGTGCTTCCCGGCCATCCCGATCGCGGGTCCTCCGTGGGGGTTGCTTCGGGTGTACAGCCCGGTGGGCCGGTACCGGTCCGGCGGACGCGGTGTCGTCGGCCTGGGCTCGGACTTCGGTTTCGGCTGCGGTGGGTCGGTGACCTGCAAGGCACTGCTCCGCTCAGCTCGTAGGAGTGACAAGGCCTCTCCTTGCGCTCGTGGACGCTCCGCATGGCGGAGCACTCATGACGCTACGGAGCAACAGATCGCTCTTTCAAAGAAGTTGCGCCATCTTGCGCCGATTCACCCGAGTGCGTCGATCGCCGAGGTGATGACCTGCCGAGCCTTCGTGCCGTAGACGGCCATTCCTGCCAGTGCGGTGTAGGTGCGCAGGTAATCGGCGATCTCGCGAGGTCGTGTGATGCGCAGATACCCGGAGGTCAGTTCGACGGCGACCTCGGCCTCGTCGAACATGTAGAAGTCCTCGACCGGAAGTTGGGATCGGTGGCAACCGGTGGGGATGATGCCCAGGCTGACGAAGGGGCTGGCGGATGCAGTGATGAGGTGGTCGAGTTGGTCCGCCATCGTCCTGGCGTCGCACACTGCGGCGCGGAGCACGTACTCTTCGACCAGCAGCCCGAATCGATGCCGGCCGGAGAACAGCATGCGTTGGCGGTCCAGCCGCGCCGCCACGGCCTCCTCGACGTCATCGACGGGCACTCGGTCGCGTTGGATCGAGCGCAGTACGGCAGCGGTGTAGTCGGTTGTCTGAACCATGCCGGGAATGACCCGGCTCGCGTACACACGGAAGACCTCGGTGCGCTGGTAGAGCGTGCCGACGGACTCCTGCGCGGCCCGCAGCCCGGCGTGCTCCATCCGACGCCACTCGGTGTACATCGATTCGACGGCGCGGGCGGTGGCGATGACGTCAGGGAGCTGCTCCTCGGCATCGCATGCAGTGCACCAGGCGCGGAGATCGTCCTCGGAGGGTGCGGACTTGCCGCTCTGGATACGACTGGTCTTGGCAGGGTGCCACCCGCACCGGGCAGAGAGCTCGTCGCCGGTGAGCCCGGCGTCCTTGCGGATCTCGGTCAGTCGATTGGCGAGGGCTTTGCGGGCCTCGACGACACTGGACGACGGGGACGACGACATGTGATGGACTGCCCGGTGCCGATGGTGAGTCAGACGGGATACCGCGCGTGTGGCGTAGCGCGATCCCACACCGCTTCGAACGCGGCGGTGACCTGCTTCACCGTGGCCGGGTCTTCGGTGAACTCGTGGCCGGCCCAGTCGCCGTCGCCGGTGAACCAGTGGAAGAGGACCAGGCGGTCATCGATCAGCCAAAGATCATTTCCAGGCAGTGAGAGATCGGACGCCAGGCGGCGGGGGAGCCAGCGCACGTGCTCGCCGAGGGCGATGTTGTGCCGTTCTGTGATGGCGTGTTCCCAACGGATGTAGTCGGTGACGGGTTCGGAGACGATCCGGGCACGACGCATGATCACGCCCCGGGCCACGGTCTCCTTCACCAGCTCAGCCCAGGCCTGGTACTCCTCGGGAAGCTCGTAGGCGTCGGGGCGGTCGACCGGTAGCCCCGCGCGCCAGTCGGCGAAGACCGGGTCGTCCGCATAGGAGTCCCGCATCTCCAGGTGGACTGCCGAGCGCTCAGCGCTCCGCAGCAGGGCGCCAAAGTCCGGCACGTTCTGCGTCATCGCACACCTTCCGCAAAGCCGGAATCATCCGAACAGGGATACGGACGACGCCCTCGTGGTCCGGGATGCCGACGGGGTGATCAGGAACCCACTCGGTCTCGCTGATGGTGCGGAGCGTGTCCGTGGAGGGGAGCAGCCCCTGTACGACGATCTCCGCGGCTTCGTCTTCGAGCCAGACTGTCGGAGAGCCACCGTTCGGCGAGTCCGGGTCGATCCCGATGAAGCGAAGTGTCATGACTGCCCCTTCCGCGAAGTTGGCTGCAAGTCCGTGTGGGTAACACCGTGTCGTGACACCGCTACAGACGTCAAGTGAGGGTGGCCTCGTGTTCGGTACGAGGCCACCCGAAAACTGACGGTCGGATACCTGCTTGAAATTCGCAACCCAAGACACAACCCGCCTCGTGGCCGGGCGTTGAGCCCACGGTCCGGTTGGCGGTTGGACCGAGGTGGGCAGCCCCGCGTTGGGCG
>NZ_JBHVEU010000719.1:0-2371 GCF_042802075.1 Kitasatospora sp. NPDC057518 | reverse complement strand
GGCCGGGGCCGTCCAGCTTCACCGCGACGGCGGCGGCCCCGGCCCGGCCGGCCGCGCGCAGGGCGGGCAGGGCGGCGCGGCCGCGGGCGCCGATCGCGAGCACCAGCTCGCCGGGGGCGGCGGTCGGCGGGTCCTCCGGGTCGAGGATGGCGACGTCGCGCACCGGGACGTCCAGGCCCAGCGGGGCGGCCTGCAGCTCGACCAGCGGTTCGCCGAGGGACATCAGGAGTTGACGGAGCGGCAGGCCGGGGGTGGTCACGCCGGTCCTCCTTCATCCGCTCGGACAACGTTTCGCGGTCGATTTTAGCCGGACGGACAGAGATTCGGCGTGGCCTCCGGACCGCGGCCCGGCGCGCGGGCGCGCCGGGGCCTGCCGACGGGCACCGGCGTGCGAGCCGCCTTCGCGGGCCGGGGGCGTGAGCCCGGAGGCGCGAGGTGGCGCGGGGTGGTGTGAAAGGTGGGGCGATCGGGGACGGTTCGTGACCGCGGCGTGACCGACTTCGTCGGGCCGGACAACGCCGTACGGGGGAATTTAGCCGCGCGGCCAATCAAGTCGCCCGGTGGCCAGGAATAGCGTTCGTGCTGTGGTCGGCGTGCAACCCGCGCCGGCAATCCCCCCGCACTGAACGAAGGAGAGCGTGCGCTCTATGGACGCTGTGACCCAGGTCCCCGCGCCGGTGAACGAGCCGGTCCACAGCTACGCCCCCGGGAGCCCGGAACGGGCCCGTCTGGAGGCCAAGCTGAAGGAGCTGGGCGGCCAGGAGCCGGTCCAGCTGACCATGACGATCAACGGTGAGCGCCGGATGGGCGGCGGCACCGAGATCCACGTCGTCCAGCCGCACAACCACGCGGCTCGGCTCGGCACCCTGCGCAACGCCACCCAGGCCGACGCGCAGGAGGCCATCGACACTGCCCTGGCCGCAGCCGAGGCCTGGCAGGCGCTCTCCTTCGACTCCCGCGCCGCGATCTTCCTCAAGGCCGCCGACCTGCTGGCCGGCCCCTGGCGCGAGACCCTGGCCGCCGCCACCATGCTCGGCCGGTCCAAGACCGCGCAGCAGGCCGAGATCGACACCCCCTGCGAGCTGGTCGACTTCCTGCGCTTCAACGTGCACTTCGCCCGCCAGATCATGGCCGAGCAGCCGATCTCCTCGGAGGGCGTGTGGAACCGCAGCGACCACCGCCCGCTCGAGGGCTTCGTCTACGCGATCACCCCGTTCAACTTCACCGCGATCGCCGGCAACCTGCCGACCGCGCCCGCGCTGATGGGCAACGTGGTGCTGTGGAAGCCGTCCCCGACCCAGCAGTTCTCCGCGCACCTGCTGATGCAGCTGCTGGAGGAGGCCGGCCTGCCCAAGGGCGTCATCAACATGGTGACCGGCGACGGCCTGGCCGTCTCCGAGGTCGCGCTCAAGCACCCGGCGCTGGCCGGCATCCACTTCACCGGCTCCACCGCCACCTTCCAGCACCTGTGGCGCGAGGTCGGCACCAACATCTCCGGCTACCGCACCTACCCGCGGATCGTCGGCGAGACCGGCGGCAAGGACTTCCTGGTCGCCCACCCGTCCGCCGACCCGAAGGTCCTGAAGACCGCGATGACCCGCGGCGCCTTCGAGTTCCAGGGCCAGAAGTGCTCGGCGCTGTCGCGGGCCTACGTCCCGGCCTCGCTCTGGGCCGGCCTCAAGGACGAGTTCGCCGCCGAGGTCGACGGCCTCACCATGGGCGACGTCAGCGACCTGTCCAACTTCATGTCGGCCGTCATCGACGAGCGCTCCTTCGCCAAGAACAAGGCCGCGATCGACCGCGCCCAGGCCGACCCGCAGGTCGAGGTCCTCGCCGGCGGCACCTACGACGACTCGGTCGGCTACTTCGTCCGCCCGACCGTCCTGGTCTGCCAGGACCCGGCCGCCGAGTACTTCAAGGACGAGTACTTCGGCCCGATCCTGGCCGTGTACGTCTACGAGGACGAGAAGTACGAGGAGATGCTGACCCAGATGGAGTCGGTGTCCCCGTACGGCCTGACCGGCTCGATCATCTCCCAGGACCGCGCCGCGGCCCAGGATGCGATGCACAAGCTGCGCTTCGCCGCCGGCAACTTCTACATCAACGACAAGCCGACCGGCGCCGTCGTCGGCCAGCAGCCCTTCGGTGGCGGCCGGGCCTCGGGCACCAACGACAAGGCCGGCGCCAAGCAGAACCTGGCGCGCTGGACCTCGACCCGCTCGGTCAAGGAGACCTTCGTCCCGCCGACGGACTACCGCTACCCGCACATGGGCTGACCAGCCCCCTGACCAGCCGGCTCGTCCCGTAGCCACCGGTCACCCGCGACGCCCGGTCCCGCAGCCGGGCGCCGCCTCCCGGGGCGGCGGTGCCC
>NZ_JBHVEU010000718.1:0-2371 GCF_042802075.1 Kitasatospora sp. NPDC057518 | reverse complement strand
CCGCGCCCCTGCTGGGGCGCGGGGATTTGGTGTCTGGGGAGGAGACGCGCCCGGGGGGTCCGGGGCGGGGCCCAAGGCGGGGACGCAGGGCGCGGGGAGGACCCGCCCATGGGTCTTGGGCCCGGGTTCGGGGCCGGAGGGGCTGTCGGCGCCGGGTGGGGTGAGGCCGATCGGGGGGTTCAGGGGCTGGTCAGGAGTGGGTTGTAGGATGACCGGGCAAGCGGTTGTAGGATGACCGACGACTGGTTTCGGCGTGTGCGGTGGGAAGGGAGGTCCGGCATGAGCGGCGGTCTGCAGGCGGCCGGGCGGCGTTCCCTGGTGGACACCGCGATCGAGCAGTTGCGGGAGCAGCTGGCCGGTGGGGCGTGGCCGGTGGGGTCGCGGATTCCCACCGAGCACGAGCTGGCCGAGCAGCTGCGCGTCGGGCGGAACACCGTGCGGGAGGCGATCCGGGTGCTGGTGCACGCCGGGATGCTGGTCTCCCGGCAGGGCGAGGGGACGTTCGTCCGCTCCACCAGCGACCCGGCGTCCGTGCTGCGCGGCGTCCAGCGCTCCGGCATCCGGGACGTCCTGGAGGTCCGTGCGGCGCTGGAGACCGAGGGCGCCCGGCTGGCCGCGCTGCGGCACACCCCCGAGGACGTCCGGCGGATGCGCGCCGCCCTGGCCCGTGAGGCCGAGGTGTTCGCGGCGCACCCCGAGCGGGCGAGCCGCGAGGCCACCGTCGAGCACGACCTGGAGTTCCACACCGCCGTCGTCGAGGCCGCGCACAACCCCGCGCTGGCCGAGGTGTACCGCTACTTCGGTGCCTCCGTCCGCGAGGCGATGACCTCCGCCTTCGGCGACCACGACATGCCCGAGGCGGTCGTGGCCACCCACGAGGCGCTGGTCGACGCGATCGAGAGCGGTGACCCGGACCGGGCCGAGGCGGCGTGTCGTGCGCTGCTCGCCGGCCCGACCGCGGCCGTCGAGCAGCTGCTCGCGGCCATCGCGGCCCGGAAGTAGGACGGCGCGAGCCTCCCTTCCGCCGTCCGCTTCCCCCGCACATTCACGAAAGAACAGCACACCCATGGCCGTCACCCGTGCCCAGCAGCCGGTTGTCACCGCTCCTGCCCCGCTCCCCGGCCGCGCCCGGCTGGCCCATCCGCTGCTGCTGCTGACCGGCATCGTGCTGGTCGCGCTGAACATGCGCGCCTGTCTGGCCGCGGTCTCCCCGATGGTCGGCGAGATCCAGCGGACCTTCGGCCTCTCCGCCACCGCGAGCGGTCTGATCACCACCGTCCCGGTGCTGTTCCAGGGCGTCGGCGCCCCGCTCACCCCCCGGCTGACCCGCCGTTTCGGCGCCGAGCGGGTGGTGCTCGGCGCGGTGCTGGTGCTGGGTGCGGGCGTGCTGCTGCGGGTGCTGCCCTCGGTGGCGGCCCTGTACGCGGGCTGCGTGGTGATCGGCGTGGCGATCGCGGTGCTGAACGTGTCGATGCCGGGCCTGGTCAAGCGCGAGTTCCCGGACCGCGCGGCCACCATGACCGGCGTCTACTCGACCACCATGCTGGTCGGCGCCACGCTCGCGGCCGGCACCTCCGTCCCGCTGGAGCACGCGCTCGGCGGCGGCTGGCGGGCCTCGCTCGGCGCCTGGTCGCTGCTCGCGCTGGTCGCGGCGGTGGCCTGGCTGCCGCAGGTGCTGCGCTCCCGCCAGGAGCGGCAGGGGGCGGTGGCCGCGGCCGCCGCGCCGGCCAAGCCGATCGAGGGCATCTGGAAGTCCGCGCTGGCCTGGCAGATCAGCCTCTTCATGGGCATCTCGTCGCTGCTGGTCTACACCCTGGTCGCGTGGATGCCGACGATCCTGGCCGAGCACGGCATGGACCGCGGCCAGGCCGGTCTGGTCTTCGCCTTCTCCAACCTGGTGCAGGTGGCGGGCGCCTTCCTGGTGCCGCTGATGGCCGGCCGGATGACCAGCCAGCGCGCGCTGGCGGTGGTCATGGTCGCCCTGAACGGGCTGGGCATCGCGATGCTGCTGGTCGCGCCGGTCTCCGCCGCGTGGGTGTCGGCGACGATCCTGGGTGTGGCCCAGGGCGGTTCGCTGGGCCTGGGCCTGGCGTTCATCGTGCTGCGCACGAACACCGCGGCCGGTGCCGCCCAGCTGGGCGGGATGTCGCAGGCGATCGGCTACCTGGTCGCGGCGGCCGGCCCGGTCGGCGCGGGTGCGCTGCGCCAGCTGACCGGCGGCTGGGAGACCCCCCTGGTGCTGATGCTGGTGCTGGTCCTGGTGGTCGGCGCGGCCGGCTGGGGCGCGGGCCGCAACCGCACCCTCTGAACCGACCGCGCGCACTACAGCTCCGGACGGCGGTGAGCCCCGGACACCCTCACAGGTGTCCGG
>NZ_JBHVEU010000717.1:1511-2381 GCF_042802075.1 Kitasatospora sp. NPDC057518 | reverse complement strand
CCTGGCGCTTCCGCCACCAAACCCGCACCTTCGACCTCACCAACTACCAAACCACCACCCACACCAACCACACCCCCAACCCCTAACCCACCACCACCCCCGCACACCCGCGCACCCGCCCGCACACCCGCGCACCCACAGCCGCGCACCCGCCGACGACGCGCCCACGGCCACAGCCCGCCCGAACAAGGACGAGGACACGCGGACAGGGACACAGGACAGAGACAACCGGCACCGGGAACAAGAACAACGGGCAAGGGGACAAGGGGACAACGGACAGGCCGGCCCACACCACGGACCGGCCACCCACCCCACAACAACACACAGCCCACGGCACGGGCACCGGGCACCGGGCAGCGGCAAAAGCCAGCCCGGCCAGGACCAACGAAGCCAACGCGGCGAGACCCGAAGACCGGCAGGAACACCCAACACCGCCGGCACGGCAAGACCGAGAAGGCCGATGCGCTCGGAACGACGGGACCGGCAGGAACCACCAGCGACACCCGCAAAGCCAGGACGCCAGGACCAGTACCGACAGCAGGAACGGCCGGCAAGGCCACGACGATCAGATCAACAGGGCACCGGCCGCCAGAACCCGAAGACCAGCACGGCCCGAACCGACGAAGCCGGTCCACTGGCAACAACGACGCCAGTAGAAGCAGTCGGCAGAAGCAACCGGTACGACCACCGCGGTGAAACCGGCAGAAGCGGCCCGTGCAGCGAGAACGCCAGGACCGGCAGGAACAGCCAGTACAGCCAGTACAGCCAGCTGAAGCACAACAGCAACAAAGCCGGCCCCCGCCACCACAACCAGTACCACCAGCAAACAGGCAGCGCCGGAACGACCGGGCCAGCAGAGCCACCCGGGCA
>NZ_JBHVEU010000717.1:0-1413 GCF_042802075.1 Kitasatospora sp. NPDC057518 | reverse complement strand
CCACCTGGGCGACGGGACCGGCAGGAACCACCGCCGACACCCGCAAAACCAGGACACCAGGACCAGCACCGACAACAGGAACGGCCGGCAAAGCCCAGAGCGCTGGAAGCGGTCGGCACGGGCCAGCAGGAACGGCCCAGCAGGAGAGCCGGTACAGCCACTACAGCCGGACCAACAAGACCGGCCGGCGCGACCAGCTGGAGCACAACAGCAACAAAGCCGGCCCCCGCCACCACAACCAGTACCACCAGCAAACAGGCAGCGCCGGAACGACCGGGCCAGCAGAGCCACCCGGGCAGCCGCCAGGACCGGGCCGGTGACGCCGACAGGGCCGGCAGCACCAGCAGGAGCCAGCACGGACGGACGTACTCGCAGCACGGCACGACCGAGAAGGGCCGGTCCACCTGGGCGACGGGACCGGCAGGAACCACCGCCGACACCCGCAAAACCAGGACACCAGGACCAGCACCGACAACAGGAACGGCCGGCAAAGCCACGACGATCAGATCAACAGGGAACCGGCCGGCAGAACCGAAAAGACCAGCACGACCGGAACCGATGAAGCCGTGCACTGGCAACGACGGGACCGGTAAAAGCAGTCGGCAGGAGCAACCGGTACAACCACCGCGGTGAGACCGGCAGAAGCGGCAAGTACGACCGGCTGAAGCAGGACAGAAAGAGCGAAACGGCAGAGCCGGCAAGGCCGGTAGCCCCGGCAGAAACCGGCACGGACGGGCGCCGTCGCAGGACAGCAACACCAGAAAAACCGACAGGGGGCCGAACAGGACCGGCAGGCAGGCAGGCAGGCAGGCAGGCAGGCAGGGAAAGCAAGTCCCCGCACCACCGTCAACAGGCCCGAAACGAAAGGGACTTCACTTCGCCGACCGGCCCGATAACCCGGTCGGTCACCCCTCTCCCCCACCACCCCGGACCACCAAGCACCCCGCGACCCGCCCGCCCAAGGACACCACCCAGCACACCCGGACACCACCGGACCACCGACGGAACCACCCCGGGCACCACCCCGGACAGCCACAACCAACCCGCCACGAACGGGACTTCAGGAATCACCCGCCCGGGACGCCGCCCCCGAAGCCCCGCACCACCGGACAGCAACCACCCGGAACCAGCCGCGAACCGAAGACCGGCAACCAGACCGGCCACGGCCAGGACCCCGACAACCACCCGCACCACCGGACACCGCCGCCCGGCCAGAACGCCACCACCACCGGCCCGGACACCACACCGAACCACCCCGGCACTAAAGAGACTTAACACCCACCAGGGCACCCGCCCCGCAAGCCCCGCACCAACCAGCCCCGCCCACCACCCCCCACCACCAACCACCCACACCACCAAGGAGACCACCCCGCATGACCCACCCCGACCTCACCCGACGCACCCTCCTCACCC
>NZ_JBHVEU010000716.1:0-2407 GCF_042802075.1 Kitasatospora sp. NPDC057518 | reverse complement strand
TCCCGGCGGGGGTCGACGATCACGGCCTGGCCGGTGCGCTCGTCGGCGATCAGGTACGAGGCCTGGGAGAGGCAGTCGAGGTAGAACTGGGCGAAGTACACGGGGGACCTTCCTGGGCGGCATAGGACTGGCGGCATAGGACTGGGCGGCTCGGGGCCGGGCGGTGCGGGGGTGGGCGGCTCGTAGGCCTGGGCGGTGTCGGGCGCCGCAGCGCCGTTCTGATACCCCCCTCGGTATATTTGCGAGCATACGGCTGCCCGAGCCGATACGGGACGGGGTATCGCCGAGTGATTTCGATAATACCCCCGGGGGTACTATGGTGGGGCACCGAGGGGCCGGCCACCGCCGCCGAGCCAGGTACGGGCCAGGCGCCGGCGGGGCCGAGGACGCACCGGCCGTGCCACGCACCCGGCACACCACCCGCACCGGGCCACCGGGCCCGTACGGACGCCCGCGCCGCCCCCGACCCGCCGGACCACTGCGGTCCGGTCTGCACCACTGGAGACACCTCATGCCCTTGCTGCCGCACGCCCACGGGCCCTACGCCCACCGGCCCGACGCCCACGGACCGGGCGCCCCCGGGCGGGCCACCCCCGCCGAGGCCCACGAGCTCGCCCGCACCGGCACCGCCGTGCTGCTGGACGTCCGGGAGGCCGCCGAGTTCGCCGCCGGACACGCCCCCGGCGCACTGCACCAGCCGCTGATCGGGCTGGCCGCCGGTGTCCCGCTGCCGACCGGGGCGGCCGGGCGGACCGTGCTGGCGATCTGCCGCTCCGGCAACCGATCCGGGCGCGCGGCGGAACTGCTCGCGCGGCGCGGCGTCGAGGCACTGAACGTGGTCGGCGGCATGGGCGCCTGGGCGCTGGCCGGGCTGCCGGTCACCACGCCCGACGGCGGCGCCGGGCACGTGATATGACCACGCTGATCCTGGCGCTCGCCGCCGGTGCGGTGGTCGGGCTGGCCCTGGGCGGGCTGGGCGGCGGCGGCAGCATGCTCGCCGTCCCCGCCCTCGTCTACCTGCTGGGCTTCAGCCCGGCGCTGGCCACCACCGCCAGCCTGGTGATCGTCGCCGCGACCTCGCTGACCGGGCTGCTCGCCCACGCCCGGGCGGGCCGGGTCCGCTGGCGCACCGGCGCGCTGTTCGCCGCCGCCGGACTGCCCGCCGCCATGGCCGCCGGGGCGCTGTCCGCCCATCTGCCGGGCGCGCTGCTGACCGGTGCCTTCTCGGTACTGGCGGCGCTCGCGGCCTGGCGGATGCTGAAGCCGCCCGCGAAGAACGCGCAGGAACGTTCCGCCGCCGGAGTCGGCCGTTCCACGGCGGCGGGCGCCGGGCTCGGCGCCGTCACCGGACTGCTCGGCGTCGGCGGCGGCTTCCTCGCCGTACCGGCCCTGGTCTCGGTGCTCGCCTTCACCATGGCCGAGGCCGTCGGCACCAGCCTGCTGGTCATCACCGCCAACTCGCTCGCCGCCCTGATCCCCCGCCTCGGCTCGGCCGGGGCGATCGACTGGGCCGTGGCCGCCCCCTTCACCGGGGCGGCGATCCTCGGCGCCTGGGACGGCAAGCGGCTGGCCGACAAGCTCAGCGGGCGCACCCTCCAGAAGGCCTTCGCCGTCGCCCTGCTGGCCGTCGCCGCGCTGATGCTCATCACCACGGTGGGCTGATCACCACGGCGAGCCGCCCCCGAACCTCCCCGCACCTCCCCGCACCACCACCGACACCCCCACCCGAGAGGACCCCCACCCCCATGACCACGCCGCTGACCGTCGAGCAGCTCCAGCCCCGCCTCGGCCTGCTCACCCTCATCGACGTCCGCTCCCCCGGCGAGTACGCCGCCGGCCACATCCCCGGCGCCCTGAACGTCCCGCTCGACCAGCTCGACCGCGCCCTGCCCGCGCTGCGCGAGGCCGCCGGGCGGGGCGAGATCGCCGTGGTCTGCGCCGCCGGGCCGCGCGCCGACAACGCCTGCCGTGTGCTGGCCGACGCCGGCATCCCGACCCTCACCCTGGCCGGTGGCACCAACGCCTGGGCGAGCGCCGGGCGGCCGCTGGACCAGGTGGCCGGCGCCCGCCGGGTGTGGGCGCTGGACCGCCAGGTCCGGATGGTGGCCGGCTCCCTGGTGCTGGCCGGCGTGCTGGTCGACCTCGCGCTGCCGGGCGCCCGCTGGGTCTCCGCCGCCGTCAGCGGCGGGCTGGCCTTCTCCGCGCTGACCAACACCTGCGCGATGGGCTCGATGCTCTCCAAGCTCCCGTACAACCGGCCCCGCCCCGGCACGCCGAGCCTGGACGAGACGCTCGCGGCCCTGACGCGCTGAGCCCGACCGAAGCGCTGAGCCCAAACGGTCACTGAACCCCGCCGGTCGCTGAGCCCGGTCGCGGTCCGGGCCCCGACCGTCACGGGGCCCGAACC
>NZ_JBHVEU010000715.1:0-2428 GCF_042802075.1 Kitasatospora sp. NPDC057518 | reverse complement strand
CAGGGCGGGGGCGGCGGACGGGGTCAGAGCAGGGTGCTCCAGTAGTACCAGAACCGGTTGAGCACCAGCAGCGCGATCACCGCGTACCACAGCGCCGGGACGACCCAGTGGTAGCGGGCCGCCTCCCGGACGGCCACCCGCAGCCGCGGGCCCACCGGGATCACGCCCGAGCGCAGGTTGTGCAGCGTGGTGTACCAGAACAGCGGGATCACCGCGGCCCACACCACCATGCAGTACGGGCAGAGCGCGCCGATCCGGTACAGCGCCTGGTACATCAGCCAGGTCACGAAGCCGATGCCGAACACCGTCCCGGCCTGCAGGCCGAGCCAGAACCAGCGCCGGAACGCCGCCCCGGACAGCAGCCCGGCACCGACCGCGATCACCACCCCGAAGGCGACCAGCCCGATCAGCGAGTTGGGGAAGCCGAAGGCCTCCGCCTGGTCGCTGCGCATGATCGAACCGCAGCTGATGATCGGGTTGATGTTGCAGCTGGGGACGTAGGACGGGTCCTCCAGCAGCCGGATCTTGTCCAGGGTGAGGACCGTCGAGGCGAACAGGCCGACGGCGCCGCCGATCAGCAGCAGCCAGGCGAACGGGCGGCTCGCGCCGTACCCGGGCCGCCCGGCGGGGGCGCCGGCCGTCACCCGGTCACCTGCTTGACCATCGCGGTGAACTGCTCGGGGGAGACGGCCTTGCCGTTGTTCAGGACGTCCAGCTTCTTGCCGTCCAGCTTGACGGTCGGGGTGCCGGTGACGTCGCTCTTGTTGAACTCCTCGTTCACCTTGGCCGCCCACGGCGCGTACGTGCCGTCCTGGACGGCCTTGACGAAGCCGTCGGTCTTCAGCCCGGGCACCTGGCCGGCCAGGTCCAGGATGTGGTTGACGTCGCCGAAGGCGTCGCTGCGCTCGTCCGGCTGGTTGGCGTACAGCACGTCGTGGAACGCCTTGAACTTGTCCACGCCCTCGTTCAGCGCGGCGCCGGCCGCGGCCAGCGCGGTGCGCGAACCCTTGCCGCCCAGGTTGTTGTCCAGGAACGTCGCCAGGTGGTACTCGACCTTGTACGTGCCGTCGTCGGCGAGCTGCTGGATCGCCTTGCCGGTGGTGGTCTCCAGCTGCTCGCAGAACGGGCAGCGGAAGTCCTCGTAGACGTCCAGGGTGTGCGGGGCGTCGGCCTTGCCGTAGGTGATCACGGTGCCGTTGGTACCGCTCGCGTTGGCCGGCACGACCAGCGGGCCGTTCGCGGCGTTCGAACCGGAGCCGGAGGAGCCGCCGACGGCGAAGGCCACACCCGCCACCAGGGCGAGCACGGCGGCGGAGGCACCGCCGACCACCACCCGGCGGCGGATCCGGTCGGAGCGCTCGGCCTGGGCGCGGGCGACGCGCATGCGGTCGGTGGCGGAGGCCTTCTTGTCGGTATTGCGGGTGTTGCTCATGGGGTGTCGTCCTGTGCTCTCGGGCGTACGGGTCGGCGCGGCCGGTCGGGGCCAGCGCGGGAGGAGAGAACAGCCGACTGAGCGGGCGGGGAAGCCCGTGGCTCAGACGGCCAGGGCGAACACCGGCGGACCGCGCCGGACGGCCGGACGGACGACGACGTCCTCGGCGGGGACCAGCACGCGGCTGGCCCGGGGGAACGGCACCCGGGACGGCGGACGGGCCGGCAGCGGCGCGACCAGCAGCCGCAGCCAGCGGGCGGCGGCCGGCAGGTGGCGGTGCAGGAACTCGCCCAGCATCCGGACGGCCCCGGCCAGGCAGCAGAGCGCGGCGTCCGCGCGGCTCAGCCAGAAGGCGCCGGCCAGCGCGATCACCATGTGCAGCAGGAGGAGCAGCAGCAGGCCGGTCTGGGCGGAGACGCCGTGGCCGAGCAGGAAACCGCCGAGCGAGCCGCCGCCGCAGAGCAGCGGCTGGAGGCCGTGTCCGGTGCCTGGCGGCAGCGAGGGACAGGTGCTCTGGGCGAGGTCGAAGAGGGCGCCGGTGGCCAGCTCCAGCGGCAGGAACACCGCCGCGACCGCCGGGAAGCCGCGTTCGCGGCCGGCCAGGGCGAAGGCCGCGGCGAAGACGGCGGCCGAGGCGAGCAGCATCGGGCCGACGGGGAGGGTGCGGCCGGTGACCAGGACCTGGCCGAGCCCGGCGAGCAGCACGACCAGCGCGGCGAAGACCGCTGCGCGGAGCGTTCTGGTGACCGGGCTGGTGTTCATGGCATCCGAGTGTGCCACAGGTTGAATGTGGAACGGTCTGCTGGGAGGGGGGCTGTGAAGAGGGTCACCACCTGGGCTGAGCTGGGCTTATGCGGTGCTTACGGGGGTTGGGGTGGGGGTGTGGGCTCTCGGGAGGGTGGGGGGCCGGGGGTGGCTCCGGGGGTGGCCGCTCCGGGGGCTGGATGATTTTCAGACTGCCAACCCTGGAGGTGGGGCGTTCAGACCCTGTCTCTT
>NZ_JBHVEU010000714.1:0-2481 GCF_042802075.1 Kitasatospora sp. NPDC057518 | reverse complement strand
CGTACATCGCCTCGCACGTCACCCCGCACGTCGCCCCGTCGAGCACCGGCTCGGCGGGGCGACGTCGTTCTCTCCCCTGTGCGGTGCCGGAAATTGAGCGGTGTGACTTTCTTGTCATGGCTATGGTGGCCCGATGGCATCGATCAAGCAGTTCCAGGTCACCTTCGACTGCGCGGAGCCCGAGCGCGTCGGCCGCTTCTGGTGCGAGGCCCTGGGGTACGTCCCGCCGTCCACGCCGGAGGGGTTCGACACCTGGGACGACTACCAGCGCTCGCTGCCGCCCGAGAAGCGGGGCTCGTGGTTCGCCGCCAGTGACCCCACCGGTGCGGGCCCGCGCATGTACTTCCAGCGCGTCCCCGAGGGCAAGGTCGTCAAGAACCGGGTGCACCTCGACGTACGGGCCGGCACCGGCCTGGTCGGCGCGGAGCGCGTCGCGGCCCTGGAGGCCGAGTGCGCCCGACTGGTAGCCCTCGGCGCGACCCGCGTCCAGCTGCTGGTCGCCGACGAGGAGAACGAGTCGTGCCTCTCGATGCAGGACGTCGAGGGCAACGAGTTCTGCCTCGACTGAGCACCGCCCGAATTCCACAACTCCCTGCGCAGGAAGTCGACATGGCCGACTCCTGTGCGCTCAGAGCGCCCAGCGGGTCACGCTGCCGTCCGGTGCCGAGTAGCTCACGAACTGCCCCTCCGGCCCGGCCTCGACCGTGAACCACTCACGGCGGGGGCGGTTCTGTCCCAGCCAGCTCCGGTGGGCGGCTTCGACCGTCCGCCAGAGGTCGCGGGGGCCGCTGCGGGCGACGGTGCCGCCGTGCGCCTGGGCGGTCGAGCCGTCCGCGACATCGCGAAGGACGTGACCGTCCCGGACGACGGTGGGACCGAGGTGGAGGTCGGCCCAGAACGCGAACCCCGGGTCGTCCAGGACGCGAGCGCCGATCTCCGTCCTCCGGCTGTCCGCCTGCGGCTCCGGCACCCCCGGGGCCGCGTCCCTCCCGCCGCGCAACGGCATGAAGGCCGCCGGACGATGCAGGAACCGCCCGGCCGCGCGCCCGTCCGACACCTTGGTGAGCCTGGCCACCGCACCACCCAGCGGAGCGACGACGAGGCCACCCGGCGCGCACTGGTCGAGCCACGCCCGGGGCACGCGACGGACACCGCAGGTGGCGATGATCCGGTCGTACGGCGCCCCCGGCGAGTACCCGTCGGCTCCATCAGCCTGGACCACGACGGGCGCGAAGCCGGCCTCACCCAACCGGGCACGGGCGGTCGCCACCAGGTGCTCGGTACGGTCGACGGTCGTGACGTGGGCCGCCCCCGCGAGGTGGCAGAGCAGAGCGGCGTTGTAGCCCGTCCCCGTCCCGACCTCCAACACCCGGTCCCCGGGCCGGACATCCAGCGCGTCGAGCATGTCGGCCATCAGACTCGGCAGCGTGGAGGAGGAGGTCGCCACCCCGCGGACGCCGTCCGGCCCGGCATCCTCCGCGTGCACGCCGCCCACCTCGGTGACCAGCACCCGGTCCGCGTACACCTCCCGCAGCCACCCCTCACCGGCCGGCCAGGGGCGGTGAGCATCGCCCTCCTCCCGGTAGAACACCGGAACGAACGGATGCCGCGGCACATTGAGGAACGCCTCGACCACCCGCGAGGACAGCACCGCGTTTCCGCGCTCCACCTCAGAGGCCAACGCGAGCCGTGCCCGCAGGAGTTGGTCTTCGTCATAGAGGAGGGTCGTCATGTCTGGTGGACCCCTTCCAGGTAGTCGCAGATGGCAGCAGTGATGGGCAGGCCTGTCGCCTGCTCGATGAACCCGTACTGCCCGTTGGGATTCACCTCAAGGAACGTCCAGTCACCCGAGGGCGACACGACGAAGTCGAAGGCGCCGTAGGGCAGTTCCAGCCTGTCCAGCATGCGACGGACAGCACGCGCCACCGCTGCGGGAGGATCGCAGGCCTGGTAGGTCAGGCTGTCGTAGTCGCTTCGCCAATCGACCTCCGCTGCCGCCGAGTTCGCGTGGATCTCAGCGGCGAACAGCCGCCCGTCGACGGCGGTGAGCCGCACTTCGTGGGCCTTGGGCACCCATTCCTGGAACAGATGCGCCGTGGTACGGATCGACGGATCACCGGTGTCGGCCGTGCTCAGCACGCTCGCGTACACGGCGACCGACTGACCTCCGACCGTCCCGCGGATCGGCGTGAAGGGCTTGTAGACCACCGGAGCCCCGATGCCGTCCGCGAACTCCCGTGCGGCTTCAGGCCTATTGGTGATCAACGTGCGCGGGACCCGAAGCCCCGACTCGGCCGCCACCCGGAGCTGGAACGGCTTGTACTCGGCATCGGCCGCGCGGCCCGGCGGCGGCAGCCACCGGCAGGGCAGCGCGGACAGCAGGCCGCCGAACCCTCGCCGCGCCTCGGCGGAGGCCACGCTGCGGGCCTCCGCCGACATCTCGGCGGGGAACTCCGGTGCGGTCGGGCGACGGTAGTAGAC
>NZ_JBHVEU010000713.1:0-2497 GCF_042802075.1 Kitasatospora sp. NPDC057518 | reverse complement strand
GCCGAGCACCCCGCTCGGCGCCGGGGCCGTTCGCGTGTTTCCGCGAGCTGTGAAATCCGTCTTGGCACGGGCCCCGGGCCGTGGCAGGATCCGCTCCGCCTTCCAGCCGACCGGCTCCGGACGGCGGGGGGTCGAAAGCGTCATCCACGCTTCAAGTTGCCCACGGGGGGCTCCTGTGTCCAGATTCCGTACAGCGCTGGTCGTCGGCGTGACGCTGCTCGGGGCGGTCGGTCTGCCGGCCGTCTCCGCGGGCAGTGCGGTCGCGGCGGGCGGCACGCTCCACGTCGACAACGCCGCGGGTGCGCACTGCACCGACAGCGGCAGCGGCGCCCAGTCGGCGCCGTACTGCACCATCGGCGCGGCGGCGGCCGCCGTCCAGCCGGGCCAGACCGTCGACATCGCGGACGGTACGTACATCGAGGACGTGACCGTCACCCGGTCGGGCACGGCCGAGGCGCCGATCACCTTCCGCGCCAGCAGGACGCCCGACGAGAACAACGGCGGCGGCCTCACCAAGATCGGCACGGGGGACAGGCCCGTCAACGGGTTCGTCGTCCGGGGCGCCGAGCACGTCCGGTTCGAGAACCTGACCGTCGCGGCGGTCCCCCAGAAGGCGGCCGTGCTGGTGGACGGCGCCCGTGACGTCTCCTTCGACAACGCCTACCTCACCGGTGGAACCGGCATCCACGTCACCAACGGCTCCGAGCGGGTGCTCCTCGGACACGGCGACGTCGGAAGGGTGCAGGGCCCGGCGGTCACCGTGGACGGCGGCTCCACCGGGACGGTCGTCACCACCAACGCGCTCATGCCCTACGCCGGGCCCGACATGACCGGGGTCCTGGTCAAGGACGCGCCGAACACCGTCGTGGTGGCCAACAACGTCACCTCGTCCTGCTTCGCCGGGATCGTGCTGGACGGCGGCTCGACCGGCGCGGTGGTCGAGAACAACCTGGTGAACACCGCCCTGTACGGCATGAATTCGTGCCGCGACCAGACCGCCCGCGCGACCGGGATCACCGTCGGCCCGAACGCCGTCGCGGGCACCAAGGTCGACTACAACGTGGTCGACCCGCGTAGCGGCGGCGCGGCCTACAGCTGGGCCGGGACGGCGTACGGCGACCAGCCGTCCTTCACCGCGGCCACCGGCCAGGGCGCGCACGACTTCGTCGCGCCGTCGTCGATCCAGAAGGGTCCGGACGCGCCGCCGGACCACGTGACCGACTCGGCGGACGAGAACGCCCCGGGCATGCTGCCGACCGCCATCGGCGGCGTCGCCGCGGTGGACGACCCCAAGGTCCCCAACACCGGTACGGGCAGCGGCTTCCGCGACCGCGGCGCCTACGAGAACGCGGACGTCGGCAGCGCCTTCACCCCAGCGGGCCCGACCCGGCTGCTGGACACCCGCCAGCCGATCGGCGTGCCGACGGCGCAGCCCGTCCCCGCCGGGGGGACCGTGGACCTGCCCGTCACCGGGGTGGCCGGGGTCCCGGCGTCCGGGGTGACGGCGGTGACGATGAACGTGACGGTGACCGAGCCGCAGGCCGACGGGCACCTCACCGTCTATCCGCACGGGGACGCGGCGCCGAGCTCGTCGAACCTCAACTGGACGGCCGGGAGGACGATCCCGAACCTGGTGACGGTGCCGGTCAAGGACGGCAAGGTGTCGTTCCAGAACGCCTCGGGCGGCACCGTGCACCTGATCGCCGACCTGGCGGGCTACTACAGCCCGAAGGGTTCGCTCTTCCACGCCCAGGGGCCGACGCGGCTGCTGGACACCCGGGCACCGATCGGAGTCCCGGCGGCGCAGGCCGTTCCGGCGTACGGCACCGTCGACCTCCCCGTGGCGGGCGTGGCCGGGGTCCCGGCGTCCGGGGTGACGGCGGTGACGATGAACGTGACGGTGACCGAGCCGCAGGCCGACGGGCACCTCACCGTCTATCCGCACGGGGACGCGACGCCGACCGCCTCCAACCTCAACTGGCCTGCCGGGAGGACGATTCCGAACCTGGTCACGGTGCCGGTCAAGGACGGCAAGGTGTCCTTCCAGAACGCCTCGGGCGGCACCGTGCACCTGATCGCCGACCTCGCCGGCTACTACACCGCCGAAGGCAGGGTCAGCTACCACCCCGACGGCCCCCAGCGCTGGATGGACACCCGCGACCCGGGCTTCCGGACACCGGCCGTCCCGGCCTGGGGCACCCTCGACCTGCCGATCCCGTACGGTCCGGCCGTCGCGGCGGTGACCCTGAACGTGACGGTCACCGAGCCGGGCACCGACGGGCACCTGACCGTCTACCCGCACGGTGACGCGGCGCCCAACGCCTCGAACCTGAACTTCCTGCCCGGCGAGACCATCCCCAACCAGGTGGTCGTCCTGGTCAAGGACGGCAAGGTGTCGTTCTACAACGCGAGCGGTGCTCCGCTGCACCTCGTGGTCGACGAGTTCGGCTACCAGGCGTACTGACCCCGTCCCGTAGGAAAACGGCCCCCGGAACCG
>NZ_JBHVEU010000712.1:0-2562 GCF_042802075.1 Kitasatospora sp. NPDC057518 | reverse complement strand
GACGGAGTAGGGTGCGGCCAGAGTCGTCTCAGTGAGGTGCTGTCCCGATGCTCGATCGCGGTGTGATGCTCCCGAGCTCCTTCCAGGCCGCCCGGGCCCTGGCCACCACCCGCGTGCTGGAGCCGCCGGACCTGCCGGAGGCCCTGGAGATCCTCCACCGCGACCCGGTGGCCAACGCCTTCGTCGCGACCAGGGTCGAGGCCGTCGGGCTGGACCCGTGGCGGCTCGGCGGGGAGATGTGGGGCTGGTACGACGGGGACGGCGTGCTGGGCGCGCTCTGCTACGCCGGGGCGAACCTGGTCCTGGTCGACGCCGGGCCGGAAGCGGTCGCGGCGTTCGCGGAACGGGCCCGCCGCCAGGGGCGGCGCTGCTCCTCGATCGTCGGGCCGGCGGCGGCCACGGCGGCCTTCTGGGCGCTGCTGGAGCGCAGTTGGGGCCCGCCCCGGGACGTCCGGGCGCACCAGCCGCTGATGGCGACCTCGGTGCCGTCGGCGGAGATCGCGCCGGATCCGCTGGTGCGGAGGGTGCGGCGCAACGAGGTCGAGACCCTGATGCCGGCCTGCGTGGCGATGTTCACCGAGGAGGTGGGGGTGTCGCCGCTCGCCGGGGACGGAGGGCTCCTCTACCAGGCCCGGGTGGCCGAACTCGTGTCCACCGGACGGTCGTTCGCGCGGTTCGGCGAGGACGGGCAGGTCGTCTTCAAGGCGGAGATCGGGGCGGTGACGGAGGGGGCCTGCCAGATCCAGGGGGTCTGGGTCGCTCCGGAGCACCGGGGGCGGGGGCTCTCCGAGACGGGGATGGCGGCGGTCCTGGAGGTCGCGTTGCGGGAGGTGGCGCCGGTGGTGTCGCTGTACGTCAACGACTTCAACCTGCGGGCCCGGGCCGCGTACCGGCGGGTGGGGTTCCAGGAGGTCGGGGCGTTCATGAGCGTGCTGTTCTGAGCGGCCCGTTCGGGCCGCGCGGGGCGCTGTTGGGATCTTCGGCCGCGCCGCGGGGCCGCTGGTAGTAACGTCCGGAGCATGGATCAGCTGACCGGGGTGACGATCGGGGCCATCGACCTCGCGGACTGGGCGCCGCAGGCGCTGGAGGTCCAGGCGGTGGCGTTCGGGCTGACGCCCGAGGAGGTCGCGGTACGGCTGCACATCGTGGGGCGGCACGCCCAGCAGCCGGGGGTGATCGCGCTCGGGGCGATGAGCGGGGGGCGGCTGGTCGGGTTCGGGTACGGGATGCCCAACCAGCGGGAGCACTGGTGGAGCACGGTGATCGAGCCCTACCTGGCCGCCCGCGGGTACGGGGACTGGCTGGACGGGGTCTTCGCCGTCACCGAACTGCACGTGCTGCCGGAGTTCCAGGGGCAGGGGGTCGGCTCGCGGATCATCCGGACGCTGTGCGAGGGGTCGGGGCTGGAGCGGAGCATCCTCTCGGCGATCGACGCGGAGACGCCGGCGCGGCGGCTCTACCGGGCGCTGGGGTACCGGGACCTGGCGCGGGCGGTGCGGTTCCCGGCGACGGACCGGCTGTACACGGTGATGGGGGCGCCGTTGCCCCTGCGGGGGGCCGGGGGGTAACGGCCTTCGGGGCGGGGGGAGTTGGCGGTCCCGCGGGTCAGAGGGTGTCGGCGAACTCGAGGTAGAGCTCGGCGTCCTCGCGGCGGTCCGCGGTGAGGGCGCGGAGCGCGAGGTCGACGGCGCGGAAGAGGGTCCAGCCGCGGAGGCGGTCCTGGTCGACCTCGAGGGCTTCGGAGAGCCGGCCCAGGCGGCGGCGGACGGCGGCGGGGGCGCCGGGGGAACCGAACAGGGTGTCGGCGCGGTCCAGCGCCAGCCGGGCCAGGTCGTAGGCGCGTTCGCCGGCCAGCGGGCGCGGGTCGACGGCCAGCCAGGGGGCGCGGTCGGCGGCCAGGACGTTGCCGTGGTGGAAGTCGCCGTGCAGGAGGAAGGACTCGTCGGCGGAGCCGGCCAGGCCCCGTGCGGTGTCCAGGGCCTCGGCGATCAGCGGCCGCGCCTCGGCGGCGACGGGGTGGGGGAGTTCCGCGAGACGGGCGGCGGCGTCGACCCGCTGGGAGAGCGCGGGGAACGGGTGGCCCTCGGGGAGCTCCGTCCAGAGGCGGTGCAGCAGGCTGGTGGCCTCCAGCATGGCCTTGGGCTCGGCGAGCGAGCGCAGCGGGATCCCGCCGTGGAGGCGCTCGAGCAGCAGGACGCCCTCGGCGGGGGCGGAGTCGAGCAGGAGGACGGCTCCGCGGCCGGCCCAGTGGGCCAGGGCGGTGTGCTCGTGGACGGTCTCGGGGGTGGGGAAGCCGACCTTGAGGACGGCGGGGGAGAGGTCGTCGCGGTGGACGTACGCGACGAGGCTGAGGCTGCCGCCGGGGTCGAGGACCCGTTCCAGGGTGAGGTTCCAGGCGGCCAGGTGGGCGGCGGTCCTGGCGGGGAGGGCGGCGAGCCAGGGGTGGGCGGCTTCGCCTTGGGTGGCGGTGACGCTGTGCGTCAGCCAGGTGGGGACGGTGATGGTGGGTTCGGCTCCCGACATGGGTCCATTGTGGGGGTTTGGGGTGGGGGGTGGGCTCTC
>NZ_JBHVEU010000711.1:0-2579 GCF_042802075.1 Kitasatospora sp. NPDC057518 | reverse complement strand
CCCTTCCGTCGTTCCTACGGTCGGACGGCCCGCCCGTGGCTCCCGCGCTGCCCCGGCCCTGACACCACCGCGACTCCCGCTCCGCCGCGGCGTCAGTCGCAGGAGGCCGCCTGATCGGGCCCGGTCGGGCCCGGGGCGGCGTGCCGGGCGCCGGGGATGTGCGGCAGCCGGGCCGCGGAGACCACGCCCTCCAGGTAGCCGCGGGCCCGCTCGGTCCGCGGGTAGGCCTCCAGCAGCGCCCAGAACGCCGGGCCGTGGTCCGGCACCAGCAGGTGCGCCAGCTCGTGCAGCAGCACGTAGTCCAGCACGTACTCCGGCATGCCCTGAAGACGGTGGGAGAGGCGGATCGTCCCCTCGCTGGGGGTGCAGGAGCCCCAGCGGGAATTCTGGTTGGTGACCCAGCGGACCTGACTGGGCCGGGCGCGGTCGTCCAGATAGGAGGCCGACAGCTCGCGGGCCCGGGCCATCAGGGCCTCGTCCCCGGGGATCCGCCGGGACTCCTGGGCGGCGAGCTTCTCCAGCATCTGCGCGACCCAGCGCTGCTCCTCGGCGTGCGACATCCGGGCCGGGATCAGCACGATGGTGCGGTCGCCCTCGCGGTAGGCGGAGACGGTACGGCTGCGGCGGGCGCTGCGGCGCACCTCGACCCGGCTGCGGTCGTGCGCCTCGGGGGCCGTGGCACCGGCGGGCGGCGGCTGCGACGGGGCCGGCCTCGGCTGCTGCCGCTGGTCCGGGCGCCCGCGCGTGTTCGGCGCCGCGACCTGCGACCCGGACGCTGCGGGGGCACGCCGACGCGACGCCGGTGGATGGGAGTCCCGCTCGGCTGCCATGGCACACGACGTTACCCGGTACCACGGACAGAAGTCCGCTGCCATGGCCGGAATCTTTCATGGAGCGATCGGGAACGAAAAGTCGACGGGGGGTGTCCGGAAAGCGACATCGGGGAGGATGGCCAGTTATCCACAGGGCGTGCGAACGGATGGGGTGATCATAAGCACAGACCTGTGGATAACTCTGCGCACGACATCGGCGTGATGGGGCAAGCTGCGGTCAGCCGTCCGGAAACGATCGGAAGGAAGATCGTCGTGCGCCTCGCCCTCAAGCCCGCGCTGTCCCGCAGCTGGCGGGACTCGGAAACCCTGCAGTTCGGCACCGTCACCCGGTTCGCCGGGGTGCTCGGCAACGCCGACAAGACCCTCTGCGACTTCCTCGCGCTGCTCGACGGGACGCGCGACCGACCGGAGCTCCTGAACGAGGGAGAACGCATCGGGCTCGGCCGCGAACCGGCCGACACCCTGCTCACCGGCCTGGAGGAGACCGGCCTGCTGGACGACGCGGAGGCTGGCCGCCGCGCGCTGGCCCGCTTCCCCGCGCAGCAGCGGGACCTGCTCGAACCGGACCTCGCCTCGCTCTCCCTGGTCCACTCCGGGCCGGGCGCCGCACCGGCGGTCCTGGGCCGCCGGGCCGACGCGCGGATCGAGGTGCGCGGCGCGGGCCGGGTCGGCGCCGCCGTGGCGGCGGTGCTCGCGGCGGGCGGCACCGGCACGGTCACGGTCGCGGACACCGGCCGGGTGAAACCCGGCGACTGCTCCCCCGCCGGGCTGCCGCCCGGGGACGTCGGCCGGCTGCGCTCGACGGCGGCCCGGGAGGCCGTGCAGCGCGCGGCGGGGCGGCCACCGGCGCCCGTGCCCCGCCGCCGGCCCGGGGACCCGCCACCGGACTTCGTGGTCCTCGCGCCCCGGGACGGCAGCGCCGCCTTCGCGGGCGGGACGTACGAGGCCCGGCTGCTGCTGCGGGCCGGGGTGCCGCACCTCTACGTGGGTGTGGTCGAGGAGTTCGGCGTCATCGGGCCACTGGTGATCCCCGGGATGTCGGCCTGCGGGCACTGCCTGGTGCTGCGGCGGGAGGACGAGGACGCCGCCTGGCCGAGGGTCCTGGCCCAGCTGGCCGACGGAGGGCCCGGCCGGGCCCGTACCCCGGCCTGCGACACGGCGCTCGCGACGGCGGTCGCCGGCCTGGCGGCCCTGCACGTCCAGGTGTTCCTGGACGGCGGGCGCCCACCGAGCGTGGACGGCTGGTGCGAGGTCTCGGCCGGGGACGGCATGCCACGGCGCCTGCGGCTGCGCGGGCACCCGGACTGCGGCTGCCTCTGGCAGCCGCTGCCCCCGGGGTGAGGAACGGAGGAGGAGAAGAAGAACGAGTCTGACGGGAGCAGGCCCGGCGGCTGCACGGCTCGGCAGCCTCCGGCCTCCCCACGGGACCACGGGCACCCACCCGGCCGTACGAGCCGATGGCCGGGGTGGGCCCGCTGTCCCGACGAACCCCCGGCCGGGGCCGACAAGCCCCACGGGCGGGTGCGAGGCCTCCCATGGCCTGTGCCGCCCTGCCCCAGGCAAGGCAGAGGCCACGGCACGGCACGGGCACGGGCACGGGCGACCGGGCACGGGCACGGGCACGGACCGGGCACGGGCACGGGCACGGACCGGCAGAGAGGACGGGGCGCCACCGCTCGGGGTACGAGGTGGGTGGGTGGGTTGTGGGTGCGGTGGGTGGTGGGCGGTGGGCGGTGGGTGGGGTGC
>NZ_JBHVEU010000710.1:0-2584 GCF_042802075.1 Kitasatospora sp. NPDC057518 | reverse complement strand
CGGGGAGGCCGCCGTCGTGCGCACGAGGGCCGGCTACGGCCGGGTGAAGGTGAGGTGGGTGACGCCGCTCGGGCTGCTCACCGCCTCGGTGCGGAAGCGCTGCTCCAGCCCTTCGAGCCCGTCCCAGAGCCGCTCGCCCCGGCCGAGCAGCACCGGCACCACGACCACGTGCAGGTGGTCGACCAGATCGGCGGCCAGGAAGGCGCGGACGCTGCTCGGGCCGCCGCCGATCCGCACGTCCAGGCCGCCGGCCGCCTCCCTGGCCCGGCGCAGCGCCTCCTCGGGGGAGGCGTCCAGGAAGTGGAAGACCGTCCCGCCGTCCATCTCCACCGAGGGGCGCGGATGGTGGGTGAGCACGAAGACCGGGGTGTGGAACGGCGGGTTCGGCCCCCACCAGCCCCGCCAGTCCTCGTCCTGCCAGGGGCCGCGCTGCGGGCCGAACTTGTTGCGGCCCATGATCTCCGCGCCGATGCCGTCGGCCCAGGTGCGGGCGATCGCGTCGTCCACGCCGGTGCTGCCGCCCTCCTCGCCCTGCATCCGCCGGAACGTCCGGGTGCCGAAGAACCAGCTGTGCAGCCGGCCGCCGGCGTGGCCGAACGGTGCGTCGAGGCTCTGCCCCTCGCCCGTGCCGTAGCCGTCCAGGGAGATCGAGAAGTTGTGGACCCGGACCAGGGACATCGCAGCCTCCGCCGCTCGGCGCCTCGGCGCGCACCGGTCGGCCGCGCCCCGTTTCGCGGGCCACGCTAACCCGCGGCTCCGACGCCATGACGTTCCGTCACCGTCCCGGGCGTGGCGGGTGGGACGGGTGCGGAGCGCGTGGAGGAAGAGGAGGGGAGCGGGGGAGAAGCGGTGCAGCCGTCACGCTATTGTCGTGCCTTCTTCATCCTGAGCACGCCCGGGCGGGCGATGCTTCGTCAGGCTGCCCGGGAGCAGGGCGGCCGGCATCCCACGACTTGGGGGACCGTTCCGATGACCGTACGCCGCACCCTGACCGGACTCCTGGCCGCCGGCCTGATCGCCGCCGCGGCCGCGCTGATCCCGACCGCCCCGGCGGACGCCACCACGGCCGGGCCGGGCGACCTGCCGTTCGGCTCCGCGACCACCGTCGGCCTCCACAACACCTACGACCCGGCGGCCTTCCCGTACCTCGCCCAGGGCCTGGACACCGGCACCGGCATGATCGAGCTGGACCTCTGGCCGAACATCTTCACCAAGCGGTGGCAGGTCAGCCACTCCAACCCGTTCGGCAACTCCAACAACTGCACCGCCGCGAGCACCCCCGCCCAGCTGTACGGCGGCAGCACCGACCAGTACCTGGAGAACTGCCTGGACGACGTCCGGGTCTGGCTCGCCGCGCACCCGGGCGCCGGGCCGCTGGTGATCAAGCTGGAGCTCAAGCCGGGCTACTCGGCCGACCTCGGGATGGGCCCGGACCAGCTGGACGCGCTGATCGCCGACCACCTGGGCTCCGCGGTGCTGCGCCCGGCCGACCTGCTGGCCAAGCCCGGCGGCGGCTCGTACGCGAGCGTCGACGAGGCGGTGCGGGCGGGCAACTGGCCGCGCCGGTCGGCGCTGGCCGGGAAGGTGCTGCTGTACGCGATCCCGGGCACCGTCGAGCTGGGCAACCCCTTCGACACCCTGCACACCGACGTGGAGCAGGGTCGGCACCTGCGCGACCTGGCGGCGGCGGGCCGGATCGGCCAGGCGCAGGTCTTCCCGTCCCTGCTCGGCGCCGCCACCGGCGACCCGCGGAGCCAGTACACCGGCGCGGACACCTCGATCCGGCCCTGGTTCGTGGTCTTCGACGGCGACGCCTCCACCTTCGTCAGGACCATCGACACCGCCTGGTACGACAACGCCCACTACCTGCTGGTGATGACGGACTCCCACCTGGTCGCCCCGGAGATCAGTGCCACCGACCCGACGGCCGACCAGGCGAGGGCCCGCACCGAGCAGCTGGCGAAGGCGCACGCGAGCATCGTCTCCAGTGACTGGCGCCGGCTGGCGTCGGTCCAGTCGCTGGTGCTGTCGCGCGGCTGACCTGGTCAAGTCCTGGGAGGGACGGCGAAGTTGACCGGAGGTGAAGAGTTGGAACGGGGCTTCCGGAGGGCCCGGAGGATCGCCATCCTGGTTGTCATGACCCGAACTCTACGCGCGTGGAAGACCCGCGTCGCCGCCACCGCCACCGTCGCCCTGGTCACCCTCGCGCCGATCGCCGTCGCCACCGAGGCGCACGCCGCGGTGAGCGGCTCGGTGTGCCTGTCGGCCCTGCCCTCCCAGGCCCACACCACCCTCAACCTGATCGCCTCCGGCGGTCCCTTCCCGTACAGCCAGGACGGCGTCGTCTTCCAGAACAAGGAGCGCGTGCTGCCCGCCCAGGCGACCGGCTACTACCACGAGTACACCGTGGTCACCCCGGGCTCGCCGACCCGCGGCACCCGTCGCATCGTCACCGGCAAGCAGTACCACGAGGACTACTACACCGCCGACCACTACGTGACCTTCCGCAAGGTCGACTTCGGCTGCTGACCCGGCCACCGCTCCACCGGACAGCCCCGGGCCCCGGCGCCGCACCCCGCGCCGG
>NZ_JBHVEU010000709.1:0-2596 GCF_042802075.1 Kitasatospora sp. NPDC057518 | reverse complement strand
GGTCTGAGCCGCGGCTCAGACCAGGGCGGCCTTCACGGCGGCGGCGACCCGGCTGCCCTCGGCCAGGCCGTCGACCTTGGGCTTCACCAGCTTCATGACGGCGCCCATCGCCTGGGGGCCGGTCGCGCCGCTCTCGGCCACGGCGGCCGCCACGATCGCGGCCAGCTCCTCGTCGGAGAGCTGCTTGGGCAGGTAGCCCGCCAGCACCTCGCCCTCGGCCAGCTCCCGGGCCGCCTGCTCCGTCCGGCCGGCGTTCCCGAAGGCCTCGGCCGCCTCCCGGCGCTTCTTCGCCTCGCGGCCGATCACCTTCAGCACGTCGGCGTCGGACAGCTCGCGCTTCTGCTTGCCCGCCACCTCCTCACTGGTGACGGCGGACAGCGTGAGCCGGATGGTGGACGAGCGCAGTTCGTCCCGTTCCCTGATGGCAGCCGTGAGGTCCTCGTGCAGCTGCTCCTTGAGCGTTGTCATTTCCTCTTCTTATCCTTCGGCTGTGGGTGGGCTCAACCGGTTTCCCGTGGGCATCCACCGGGGTTTCCGCAGTTGAACGAGTATCCCCGACAAGTACGGCCGACCGTCGCCCGTCGGCGCGCCGCTGCCGCCCCGCTGACGGCTGTGGGCGCGGCGGGGCGGGCGGTAGCCGTCCGACCCGGGAAGCAGCCGGGGAAGCAGCCCGGGAAACGGTCAGGGAAACGGTCCGGCCCGGGAACGGGCGGCGGTCGAGTCCGTGAACAATCGATGCCCCCGGCCGGGAACGGACGACGGGATTCGGCCAAGGTGGCCGATAATGCCCGCACATTCTCGGCCGAAATGCCGAGAACTGCCTGTTCCGGAGCGAAGTTGCCGGTTCCGCAGGGGTACATCGAACACTGCGACCGCTTCGCCGAAAATAGTCCGCGTAGTACACTCGTTCGCGCGTCGCCCGAGCAGCCCGAAGGCGGCGGTCACCTCACCGTCGAATCATCCCCGAATCATCGCCGAAGGCCGCCACGATCAGCCGCGACAAACCGTCACCACGTCCCCGATTCATTATTCCACGGCACTGACACACTGCCGGCCAGGCGCCCTGCAACCCTGACACCTTGCGGCCCGGGCGCCCTGCGGTCCCGGTCGGCGCGGGCGCTCACGCCTGCGCTCCGCCGGACGGCCGACGGCGATCGTTTTTCGGAGTGATTGGCGCCGCAGCACGGCGCACTGATTTCTGACTTTTATTCTGCTCACGACAGCAGGAAGCGCGGGGGAATGGACAACAATCAGCTTCGCTCGATGTTGGTAACCCAACGGAAGATGGTCGGATGGAGCCAGGAGCAATTAGCCGAACACTCCACCGTCAGCGTCCGCACCATTCGTAATCTGGAAACCGGCGCCATCAGGAATCCGCGGCGCAGTTCCGTGGAACTCCTGGTGGGCGCGCTGTTCTCCGCGGCGACCAACCGGGACGACCCCCTGCTCTCCCACGCCGTCCAGGCGGGCGCCCCGGCCGGGCTGCTGCCCGCCCGGCCGGAGCCCGGACCGCCGGTCCGCGTCGCCGAACTCCCGGACAACGCGCGGTGGCAGGGGCTGCGGCCCAAGACGGACGTCACCGTCGGCCGCCAGGCCGACCTGCTGCACGTCGTGACCGCCCTGCGGCCGGGCCGCCCGCTGGTGCTCACCGGACCGGCCGGGGTCGGCAAGACCCGGCTGGCGCTGGACTCCGCCGCCCACCTGCTGGACCGCTTCCGGGACGGCGTCGCGGTCCTGGAGCTCGGCTCGGTCACCCCCGAGGCCGTCGACCCCGCCGCCGCCTCGGCCCAGGCCCAGCGCGCGCTCGACACCCTCCTGCGGGGCGTCGGCCGCGACCCGCGGACCGACCCCGAGCCGCAGCTGCTGCTCGTCGTCGACAACGCCGAGCACGTCATCGACACGGTGGCCCGGCAGGTCAGGGCACTGCTGGCGCGGCACCCGGCGCTCCACATCATGATCACCTCGCTGCGGGCGCCCGCCGGGGTCCCGGCCGACCTGTGGGAGGTGGCGCCGCTGTCGGTCGACCACCCGGACGGCCCCTACGGCTGCCCGCCCGCCGCCGAACTGTTCTGCCGCCGGGTGCACTCGGTCGTCCCGACGCTCGACCTCGGCGACCAGATGCCGCAAGTGGTCGAGCTCTGCCGACGCCTCGGCGGCCTGGCGCTCGCGATCGAGAACGCCGCCGTCCGGATGCGCTCGGTGCCCCTGCACGTCCTGGTGGACGAGTGCCGGGTGCTCCCGATCCTCGGCCAGGAGGAGGTCGGCGGGCTCTCCCACCACCGCTCGCTGCACCGCAGCCTCGCCTGGGCGTACGGGCTCCTCGACGAACGGCAGCGCCGGGCGCTCAGACGGTTCTCCCGGTTCCCCGAGGAGTTCTCCATCGACGACGTCCGGCAGCAGCCGGTCGACGGCGGCCGGGAGCCCTCCCGCAACCTCGACGTGCTGGCCGAGCTGGTCGACTTCTCCGTCGTCCAGGTGAAGCGCGGCCACCAGTACGCGTACCGGGTGCCCCGGATGATGCGCGAGTACGTCAACGCCATCCCGGCCTGAGGGCCGGCCCCGTGCCGCCCGCGCCTGGAGCACTGCTCCTGGCACC
>NZ_JBHVEU010000708.1:0-2599 GCF_042802075.1 Kitasatospora sp. NPDC057518 | reverse complement strand
AGGACGAGGTCGTCACCCGCCTCGCCCGCATCGGCTTCGACCACATCGCCGGCTACCTGCGCAACCCCGACAACGCCCTGCCCGCCCTCGCCGACCACCTCACCCCCGCCAGCCGCCTCACCGCCGACCAACTCCGCACCACCCTCACCGCCGAACAGCCCCCCACCGTCCTCGACGTCCGCACCTGCGGCGAACGCGAAACGGGCTTCATCGAAGGAGCCCTGCACATCCCCCTGACCGAACTCCCCACCCGCCTCGACGAGATCCCCACCGACCACCCCCTGGTCATCCACTGCGCCAGCGGCCACCGCTCCTCCATCGCCGCCAGCCTGCTGCGCCACCACGGCCACCCCGACGTCTCCGACCTCCTCGGCGGCTACGCCGCCTGGCACACCCTCACCCACCCCGCCCGGGCCTGAACCCAGCCGACCCGGCCAACCCCGTCCGGGCCGTGGGCGCGGAGTCGCCCGCCGGCCGACGATCTCCGCGAAGTCATCCGCCCGTGACCAGCTCAGTGAGTTCGTGTGCCGCCCAGTGTGATGGTGTGTGGCATGCCGCTGTCGGAGCAATCGGGGCACAAGGGCCGTCCGGTCGTCACGCTGTCCCTGTTGATCACGCTCCGGAGCAGGGACACCACCGCTGCACGGGGCGCGTGATCCAGCACCCCGAAGTCTCACCTCAAGCCGTCACATCGGGAGACAGCAGTGATCAGACACCATGCCCCAGGACATCCCGTCGCCGAAGGAGAGGCAGGTGCCCAGGCTCGTGCGCGGTGGTGGCAGGCCGGTGTCGTGGCAGGGGTGTGCGTGGCACTGGCCGGGACCGGGCTGAGCCCCGCGACCGCCGCGGCCACGGGGTCCGCGCCGGCCACCGCCCCGGTGCGGACCCGAGGGGCCGACCCGGTGGTCACCTTCGGTTTCACCGGTGCTCCGCAGAGCCTCACCATCCCGGCCCAGGCGGTGGTCACGATCACCGCCGACGGCGCGGGCGGTGCCGACAACACCGGCACCTCCTGTTCCGTCACGGGGACGGGCGGGACGGGGGCGCGGGTCGTCACCACTCTCCCGCAGACCACCGCGCCGACGACGGTCACCGTCAACGTCGGCGGTACAGGCGGCAAGGGCTGCAACGGCACGGGTACGGGGGGTGCCGGCGGGTTCAACGGCGGTGCTTCGGGTGGGGGCATCCCGGTCACCGGTTTCCGGGCGGAAGGGCCGGGTGGGGGCGGTGCTTCCAGCGTCAGCGTGGGCTCCTTCCTGGTGGTCGCCGGGGGCGGCGGTGCCGCCGGGGGCACCGGGAGCGGCCTGGCGGGCGGCAACGGGGGCAACGGCGGGACGACGCCCGATGCCACCGGCGGTACCACGGGAAGCGCCACCGGCCCCGGGGCCGCGGCGGGGCACGGCGGGGGCGGCGGCAGCACCAGCACGACCACGGGCGGTGCGGGCGGGGCCGCCGGCGCCGCCGCGCCCTGTAGTGCCACGTCGGGTGGGCCGGGGGGCGGGTTCGTCGGCACCACGATCGGCACCGGCGGGAACGGCGGAGCGATCGACGGCGGCTGTGCCGCCACCGCCACCGGTGCGGGCGGGGGCGGTGGCGGCGGGTACTTCGCCGGCGGGGGCGGCGGCAGCGGCGCCGTCAACAACACCGGCACGGAGGCGAGCGGCGGCGGTGGCGGTGGGGGAAGCAGCTTCGCGACCCCGTCGGGCACCGGGACGTCCTATGCGGCCTCGACGATCGGGACGGCGAACCACAACGGCCAGGTGGTCATCAGCTACACCGTGGGCAAGCCGATCACCACGACCCTGACCGCGATGCCCCAGCGCACCCGGACCGGCTCGCCGGTCGTGCTCAGCGACATCGTCTGCCCCGGCGCGGGCTCCACGACCAGGCCCACCGGAACCGTCACGTTCACCGACACCACCACCGGGACGACCCTCGGCACGGGACGCCTGATCCTCTCCCTCGGCACCTGCGCCGCCGGCGGGACGGTCACCGCCTTCCGCACCGCGGGCACCCACACCGTCACCGCCGTCTACAGCGGTGACCCGGTGTACCAGGACAACAGTGCCAACCCCGAGACCATCACCGTGACGGTGGACCCCTGATCAGAACGCCGCGGCGGCACCGAGGGGCACACCCTCGTCAGCCGCGACAGGCACTGCTGCCGACGCAGGTGACAGCGTGACACCGGGCGGGGCTCGCGAGGACGAATCGCGGGCTCCGCCGCCGTCGTGCCCGAGGCCCGGAAGGACGACAACTCTTCAGTCTGCGGCCGAACCGGTCGGAAGGCCATGACAACTATCAGCCCCTACCGGCACCCGGTGCGCCGCGACGAGACTCTCCATCACCCGGGCCGCGGAGGCATCACGGTCCGGGCCCGTGCCGGCTGCCGGCCGGTGCGCATCCCACCCTTGTTGCGCGTCCCGCGCACGTGATCTCCCAGGAGACGACCCTGATGAGTGTCCTCAAGCTCCAGAACATGGAGGCCCGCGTCAAGTTGAGCGCCGTGGCCATCGTCAGCCTGACGAGCAGCACCGGCCGCTGCTGCACCACCCCGCCGAAGCCCGGCGAGTCGTAGCCCGACGGGTCCGTGCGGGGG
>NZ_JBHVEU010000707.1:0-2622 GCF_042802075.1 Kitasatospora sp. NPDC057518 | reverse complement strand
GTGGTGCTACCAGAGCACGTCCTACTTTCAGTAGGAAGAGTCCGTGCAACCCGGGCCTGGCGCTCCAGAGTCGGTCAGGGTCCGGGGGCCTTCGTTCGGCGCCGGACCCTGTCCGCGTTTCCGGGAACAGGGCGACCGCCGGACGACCGTTCAGGACGGGGCGTTCTCGGGGCGAGGCGTTCTCAGGACGGCTGGCGGTCGGAGCCCAGCTCGCGGGAGATCCGCAGGCCGACCTGGGCGACCACCGGGCCGAGGGCGCGGACCCGGGCGGCGGTCATCCGTGAGGTGAGGCCGGAGACGGACAGGGCGGCGGTCACCTCGCCGGTGTGGTCGAAGATCGGGGCGGCGACGCAGCGGACCTCGGGCTCGTTCTCGCGATCGTCGATCGAGTAGCCGCGGGCGCGGATGCGGGCGAGGTCGGCGCGGAGCCGGGGCTCGTCGGCGATGGTCCAGGCGGTCACCGGGCGCAGTCCGGCCGCGACCACCTCGGCGACGGCCTCCTCGGGCAGCCAGGCGAGGATCGCCTTTCCGGTGGCGGTGCAGTAGGCGGGGGCCCGGCTGCCGACCCGGGAGGCCATCCGGACGTTGGTCTCGTCCTCGACCTTGTCCAGGTAGACGATCCCGGGGGCCTGCCAGACGGTCAGGTGGACGGTCTCGCCCGCCTCGCGCTGGAGCCGGCGCAGGTGTTCGGCGGCGACGCTGCGCAGGTCGAGGGTGGTCAGGTAGGCCTGGCCGAGCCGCAGGGAGCCGTGGCCGAGCCGGAACCAGCCGGTCTCGCGGTCCCGGTCGAGGAGGTGCTCGTCCAGCAGGGGGCCGGCCAGTCGCAGCACGGTGCTCTTGTTCAGGCCGAGCCCGTCGGCGAGCTGGGCGAGCGGCACGCCGCGCCCGTCGCCGTGGTCGCGGACGTAGCCGAGGACGGCGAGCGCGCGGCGCAGCGAGGAGGACTGGTTGCGTTCGGTCGCGGGTTTCTTGGGCGCCGTCTCCGTCATGGGTCCGTTCCCTGTGTCGTTCTGCCGGTGTTCCCCCGCAGGTCGGCGGCGGTTGTCAGAACGTACCCGGTCGTGACGGGATCGCCTCATCTTCGATACAACGTTGTGCAGTGCAAAACTTTCCCCAACTCCCTCTTGTTGGCGCCGATCGCCCCCGCCTAACGTCCCTGCCATCGAGCAGGCGACGTCGCCCCACCCGAGCGCTGCGCCCTGCCGTACCCCCACCACTTCACCCACCATCGGCCCCGGTCAGGGCCTGCTTCGACGTGCCCGTCCCCGCGGCGGACGTCTCGGCGGCAGCTGTCGGGAGGGGAGGTCTCCACCATGCGACTCATCGGACGGACCGCCGCAGCCGTCGTGCTCGCCGCCGGCTGCCTGGCCGCCACCGCCTGTGCCCCCGGCACCGCCTCGCCGGCGAGCGACAAGGCCGCCGACGACCGGACCGGCACGCTGCAGGTCTGGCTGTACAACGAGGCGGGCAACGCGGCCAAGGAGGCCGTGATCGCCAAGGCCGTGACCGACTTCCAGGCCTCCCACCAGGGCGTCACCGTCAACGTCAGCTACATCGACACCGACGCCTCGGCCCGCGCGGCCAAGATGAAGGGCGCGTTCAACGACCCGAACAGCGCCCCCGACCTGGTCGAGTTCGGCAACACCGACCTGCCCGGCTACGTCGCCGCCGGCGGCCTCGCCGACATCACCACCGAGCTGGACACGTGGCAGGACAAGGGCGACCTCGACCCGGCGATCGCCAAGACCGCCGTGGTGGACGGCAAGACCTATGGCCTGCCCTGGTGGGTCGGCGTGCGCGCGCTGTACTACCGCACCGACCTGTTCACCGAGGCCGGCCTCACCCCGCCGACCTCGTACGCCGAACTGGTCGCCGCCAACCAGAAGATCCACGCCGCCCACCCGGACACCTTCGGCATCGCCGTCGGCGGCAAGTACACCTTCGCCGCGCTGCCCTTCGTCTGGGACGCGGGCGGCGACATCGCCACCAAGGACGGCGCCGCGTTCAAGGCGGCGATCAACTCGCCCGCCTCGCAGGCCGGGATCAAGCGCTACACCGACCTCTTCGGCGCCGACGGCTGCCCCGCCCAGCAGTGCGCGGACCTGACCGGCGGCAAGACCGTCGACCTGTTCGCGGCCGGCAAGTCGGCGATGGCGGTGCTGCTCAACTCCAACCGCAGCAAGGTGGACGCGGGCGCGGTCAAGGGCAAGTACGGCGTGGTGCCGCTGCCCGGCGAGAAGCCCGGCTCGATCGCCCCGGCCTTCGCCGGCGGCAACAACCTGGGCGTGATGAAGGCGGCCAAGCACCGCACGCTGGCCGTCGAGTTCGCCGAACTGCTGGCGAGCCCCGCGTACCAGGAGCAGATGTACGACGCGATGGGCAACCTGCCGACGCTCAAGTCCGTCAGCGGCAAGGTCGCGGCGAAGGACGCGTTCCTGAAGCCCTTCACCGACACCATCGCGGCCGGCACCAGGTTCGTGCCGCTCGACCAGGCGTGGGCGCAGATCGACGCCCAGGCGGTGATCCCGACGATGCTCCAGCAGGTCGTCACCGGCAAGGCGGACGTGGCCAAGGCCTCGGGCGACGCGGCCGCGCAGGAGTCCACGGCCTTCGCCGCGCACT
>NZ_JBHVEU010000706.1:0-2649 GCF_042802075.1 Kitasatospora sp. NPDC057518 | reverse complement strand
CGGCACCGGCGGCCGCACCCCCTGCGGACGCCGGTGCCGGCGTCAGTTCCCCCGCGGCCGCTCCGCCTCCGTGGCGCCGCCCACCCGGGGGGCGCCGTCCGGGGCGCCGAGGGCGAGGGTGAAGCTGAACCGGTCGCCGCGGTACAGGGAGCGCACCTGCTCCAATGGGCGCCCGGCGGCGTCCAGGCTGCGGCGGTGCAGCAGCAGCATCGGCAGTGCCGGCGGGGTGCCGATCAGCAGCGCCTCGCGCGGGGTGGCCAGCACCGTCTCGATCCGCTCCTCGGCGGCGCCCAGGCGCACCCCGTGCGCGCGCAGGTAGCCGTAGAAGGACCCCTCGGGGTCGAAGTCCCGGTCCAGCGCGGGCACCCGGGCCACCGGCACGTACGTGGACTCCAGCCCGACGCGCTCCTCGTCCGCGCGCAGCACCCGCTCCAGGTGCCACAGCGGCTCGCCCTCGGGGACCTCCAGCAGCCGGGCCACCGCCGCGTCGGCGGGCAGCCGGTCCAGGCCGATCAGGGTGCGCCCGGGGCGCAGGCCCTGGCGCGAGACGCCCTCGGTGTAGCTGCTCAGGGACAGCGGCTGCTCGATCTTCGGCCCGGCCACGACCGTGCCCCGGCCCTGCCGGCGCAGCCGGCCCTCCAGCAGCAGCTCGCGCAGCGCCTGGCGCACGGTGGCCCGGGCGACGCCGTGACGCTGCGCCAGATCGGCCTCGGTGGGCAGCCGCCCGCCCGGGCCGAGCTCGGCGACCAGCTCCTCCAGTCGCGCCTTGACCAGGTAGTACTTGGGCACCCGGCCGTGCTCGGGGACGCCGGCGCGGGCCGCTTCGGGGCCGGCCCGGGAGATGGGGTGGTTCACCGCGCAAGCCTACCGAGCGCCGCCCGGGCCGCACCGGGCCGTACGGGCCGAGCCCGGCGCCCCGGGGCCGTTGATCACGGAAGCGTAACGGGTCTGGTCTGAATTTCCGCGGTTGTTCATACAACCGTGGATCCGGCGAGGGCCGGTCCTCGCCCGCCCGGCGCATCCTCACTCCCGGTGCAACTGCACCGCACTGACGACCAGTTGGGAGCCCTCGATGCGCACCTCCCGCACCGCCGCCCTCGCCGCCGCCACGGCCCTCGCCGCCACCGCCGCCGCGCTGATCGCACCGACCACCGCCGCCACGGCCGCCGCCCCCGCCGCGACCGGGGCCACCACCGGGGCCGCCGCCGCTCCGTACCAGGGTCTGCCGAACGGCACCAAGCAGGCCAAGACCCTGGTCATCGGCGTCGACGGCACCCGCTACGACAAGCTGCTCACCGCCGACGCCCCCGCCCTCAAGGCCCTGATGGCCGGCGGCATGACCGCCACCAGCAACCTCTACGCCAACCCGCTGGCCCCCACCCTCTCCGGCCCCGGCTGGTCGACCATCGCCACCGGCGCGTGGCCCGACAAGCACCAGGTGAAGGACAACAGCTTCACCGGCTCCCGCTTCGACCTGTTCCCCGACTTCGCCACCCGCCTGGAGAACGCCGACCCCACCACCTCCACCCTGGTGATCGGCTCCTGGAACCCCATCGCCGGCAACGTCTTCAACGGCCGCGCCGACCTGCGCCTCCAGGAGAGCGAGAACGACACCAAGACCGCCGCCGACGCCGTCGACTACCTCGCCCACGGCAACCCCGACACCACCTTCCTGCACTTCGACCAGGTCGACGAGGCCGGCCACAACCACGGCGGCACCAGCCCCGAGTACGCGGCCGCCCTGCACTCCGCCGACGCCCTGGTCGGCCAGGTCCTCCAGGCCGTCAAGTCCCGGCCCACGTACGCCTCGGAGGACTGGCTGGTCGTCGTCACCACCGACCACGGCCACACCGACGCCGGCGGCCACGGCGGCAACAGCGCCAACGAGCGCCAGACCTTCCTGATCGCCAACGGCACCGGATACGCCCCCGGCTCCCGCCGCTACGACGTCAAGCCCGTCGACATCGCCCCCACCGTCCTCAAGCACGAGGGCGTCGCCCTCGACCCCGCCTGGAAGCTCGACGGCCGCCCGATCGACGAGATCGCCCCCGACGCCTTCGACGCGCTGCGCCCGAGCCTGCAGGCCCGCGCCGACGAGAGCGGCATCCCGGCCGGGGTGAAGGGTTGGACCCACACCCCGCCGGCCGGCTGGAGCATCGACAACTCCCGCATGCCCAGCGGCGGGGTCACCGAGTGGCGCGGCTGGACCTTCGCCACCGACGAGTTCTGGACGGCCGCCCAGCTCGGCCAGTCCCGCGAGACCAACGTGCGCGCCCGCAACGTGTTCGCCGTCGCCGACTCCGACGAGTGGGACGACAAGGCGCACGGCGCCGGCCAGTTCGACTCCACCCTGGTCGGCCCCGCCTACCCGGTCTCCGGCGCGAGCCGCGGCGTGCTGTCCTTCGCGACCAACTACAAGGTCGACGGGCCGCAGACCGGCGACGTCTACGTGGTCTTCGACAACGGCGCCCCGCAGCTGGTGAAGTCCTACCGCAGCGACCTCAACACCGTCGAGAACCTCCCGGTCACCGTCCCCGCCGGCGCCACCACCGCCCGCTTCCAGTTCCGCTACACCGGCACCAACAGCGCTGGTGGTGGAGAACATCGGCCTGATGCACACGCCGTGGCTGGGCGCGCTGGTGGTGGTGG
>NZ_JBHVEU010000705.1:0-2653 GCF_042802075.1 Kitasatospora sp. NPDC057518 | reverse complement strand
GGCCCCTGCCCACCCCCGTCGGGCAGGGGCCTTCACCTCTTCTCCCAGCTGTCTCCCGGAAGCCGTCACCGCGCATCCCGTTGACGTGGCCGAGCCCACCATGTGAAATGTCACCCATCACATGCGATGCATCGTAACGCACACCACCCATCCGATTTGAACGTTCAAACGCCCTCGCCCCGCCACCCGACCGGAGGTAGCTCCGCCATGCCGCCCCGCCCCCGCGCCTTACCCACCGGTCTCGCCCTCCTGACCGTCCTCGCCGCCCAGGCCCTCGGCGCCGCCCCGGCCCTGGCGGCCGCCGGAACGCCGCTCGTCGACGGCGGCGGCTACCTCCTCGGCTCCGCCCTGGACGGCAGCTGCCTCGGCCCGCAGCACGCCCAGCCCACCCCCGGCACCCCGGTGGTCGGCGCCGCCTGCGGGCGACTGCTCAGCCAGCGCTGGCAGCTGCGCCGCACCGGCACCGACTACCTGCTCGTGAACGCCGCCAGCGGCCGCTGCCTCACCCTCGGCGGCCCGGACCGCCGCCCCGCCACCGCCGACTGCGGCAGCTCCCCCGAGGCCGAGCGCTTCACCGTCTCCCGCGCGCCGCAGGGCACCTACACCCTCACCACCCGCGGCACCGGCGGCTGCCTGACCGCCGACCCGGCCCCGGTGGCCCACCACTGCGACAACGGCCCCGCCCACCGCTGGACGCTCACCCGCACCGAGCCGCTGGTCCTCGCCGACCCCGGCTTCGAGCAGAGCGGCACGAACGGTACGAGCAGCACGAACGGCACGGACGGCGCCGCCACCGCCGGCAGCACCTCCGGCGGCTGGACCTTCACCGCCCACACCGGCACCGGCACCAACAACCCGCACGGCGGCACCCGCCTCGCCTACCTCGACGCCGGCCCCGGCTACGCGGTGAGCCAGCAGGTGACCGCCGTCACCGCGGGCAGCTACGACCTGTCCGCCTGGATCGCGACGGGCGGCGCCGGCGGCAGCCTCTCGGTGAGCGTCAACGGCACCGTGGTGCGCTCCCTCCCGCTGCCCGAGCAGTCCCTCTACGCGAAGTACACCCTCCCCCGGGTCCGGGTCGCCCCCGGCGACCGGCTGACCCTCACCATCGGCTCCTCCCCCACGGGTTGGATCAACGTGGACGACGCCGCCGTCGCCCCGGCCGCCCCCAACGACCCGGTGATCAGCTCCTCCGACCCCGAGGCCGTCGCCCTCTTCGACTGGGCCAAGGCCAAGGCCAACAGCTGGGTGCAGCAGGCCGGCGCCACCGGCGTGCTCGACCAGGACGAGAACCACCCCGGCGGCACCGGCACCACCACCTACGACGCCACCTACTGGGCCGGCTACCCGTTCCGCTCCGCCTTCTACAGCCGCGACTTCGCCCACCAGCTGGTCGGCGCCCACCTGCTCGGCCTGGACGCCGAGAACAAGACCATGCTGCGCGGCTTCGCGGCCTCCGCCACCGAGGTCAACAAGCTCTACCCGGTCTGGGCGCTCAACTTCGACGCCCGCAGCTACGGCGCCATCGACTACCGGAGCCCCGACCGCTTCGTCCGCGAGCTGCCCGCGCCGTTCGAACTCGTCCAACAGGCCGGCGAGGCCTACCGCTGGACCGGCGACCGCGACTACGCCGAGGACCCGGGCCTGGGCCGGTACGTGCGCAACACCCTCGGCCCGTTCATCGCCGCCCGCCCCGGCCCGGTCGACAACGGCGGGGTGCCGATCCCGCAGGCCACCAGCCGCAGCATCTTCGCCGGCACCGCCAGCTATGCCGAGAACGCCACCCGCACCTACGCCGAGGCCGGGGACGCGGTCGGCGCCCAGTACCAGGCCTACCTCTCCGCCGCCGCGCTGGCCGACGCCCGGGGCGACGCCGCCTCCGCCGCCGGCTACCGGAAGGCCGCCGAGCAGCTGCGCGCGTACGTCAACTCCACCTGGAGCGTGGACGGTTCGCAGCCCGGCGAGGTTGTCCACGGCTACGACACCGCCGGCAAGCCGATCACCGGCTGGGGCTACGAGGCGAGCGTACTGATGCCGGTCAAGGGGCTGCTCGACCCGGGCCCGCGCCGGGACGCCCAGCTCGCCGCCATCGACGCCGCCGACTCCGGCCCGGAGCGCTCGGCGAACCTGGAGGCCTACACCTACCTGCCGGACGCCTTCTTCGCCAACCACGACGGCAGCACCGCCTGGAAGTGGATGCGGCACGTCTACGAGAGCGTCGGCGAGCCGCACGTGAGCGGCGCGATGCTGAACGGCGACTACCCCGAGGTCCCGTTCACCCTGCTCGCCCAGACCGTCCAGGGCCTGCTCGGCGTCACCCCCGACGCCGCCGGCCACGCGCTCTCCACCACCCCGCAGCTGCCCGCCTCGATGGGCTGGCTCCAGGTCGCGGGCATCCCGGTGGGCGGCGGCACGGTGACCGTCCGCCACGACGGCGCGCAGCGCAGCACCGTCACCAACACCGGTACTGAGCCCGTCACTTGGGAGGCCCGCTTCCCCGGTCAGCACGCCCGCGCCACCGTCGACGGCGAGCAGCGGGCGGCCCGCACCACGACCGTCGACGGCACGACCTACACCTCCATCACCGTGACTCTCGCGCCCGGACGCTCCGCGACCGCGACCGTCACCGACTGACCCCCACACAGCACAACCG
>NZ_JBHVEU010000704.1:0-2681 GCF_042802075.1 Kitasatospora sp. NPDC057518 | reverse complement strand
GGCCCGGACGCCACCCGCGCGTCCGGGCCCTTCCGCCTGCCCGGGCCCGCCCGCTCGCCCCACCGCCCGCTTGCCGCACCGCCTGCTTGCCACACCCCCAGCCGCACATTAGGTTAGGCTCACCTAACTAACTGGAGGTCCGTCCATGAGCCTGCCCACCGGCGACACCGAGGTCCCCGAGCCCAGCACCGCCGACCGGATCCACAGCCTGCTCAGCACGACCTCCTCGCTCACCGTCCGCGCCCTGGGCGAGCACCACCACCTGGACACCCAGGTCTCCGTACACGGCTCCCGGCTGCGGCTGCGCGCCGCCCTGGACGACCCGCTGACCACGGCCACCGTCGGCGCCGCCGAGGGCCTCGCCGTCGTCCTCGACGTCACCGACATCGCCCCCGTCGCCGTCCGCGACCGCGTCCGCGCCCGCCTCACCCTGGCCGGCCGACTGCGACCGGCCCACCTCACCGACGACGGCCTCGGCGTGCACCTGCGGGTGGACGTCGCCCACGCCGTCCTCGCCACCCCGTACGCCACCGGCGCGATCACCGCCGCCGACCTCGCCCTGGCCACCCCCGACCCGCTGGCCCGGTACGAGGCCATGCTGCTCACCCACCTCGCCGACGACCACGCCGAGGCGCTCGACGTCCTCACCCGGCTGCTCGACCCGGCCGTGCTCGCCCACGCCCCGGAGGTCCGCCCGCTCGCCCTGGACCGCCACGGCCTGGTGCTGCGCCTGGACCACTCGCACGGCCACCGCGACGTCCGCCTGGTCTTCCCCGAACCCGCCCGGGACACCGACGACTTCGGCCATCGGATGCACGAGCTGCTGGCCGCCGCCCAGTACGGCCTGCCGGTCCACCGGCGCTGAACCCGGGCCCGCCCGGCACAAACGCCCGGGCCCGCCCGGCGCGAACGCCCGGGCCCGCCGGCCACCGCGGCCCCGGCCCGGTCACCGCTCGACCGCGTCCTCCAGCACCACCCGCCCGATCCGCGCGTACAGCCCGGGCCGCCACCGGCGCACCGCGAGCGCCAGCCCGATCCCGCCCGCGAACACCCCGATCACCAGGTACGGGATCAGCCGGAACAGCAGCGTGTGCGCCGCCTCCCCCGCCGCGGCGTCCCGGTTGAGCACCAGCAGCACCACCACCCCGGCCATCGCCACCCCGCCCGCCAGCGGCGCGGCCAGCGTCCGGAACCAGTGCGCCGTCTCCGGGTGCCGTCCGCGCACGTGGAAGTACCCGACCACGGCGAAGGAGCAGAGCGTCTGCACGACCAGGATCGCCATCGTCCCGAGCAGCGCCAGCAGCGTGTACAGGTGCGCGTACGGGTCCATGCCGGCCGCCAGGAACCCCGCCACCAGCCCCACCGCGATGACCGACTGCGTCACCGAGGCGACGTGCGGCGAGCCGTGCCGCGGATGGGTGCGGCCGAGCGCCGGGTGCAGCAGCCCCTCCCGCCCGATCGCGTACAGGTACCGGGCCGCGCACTGGTGGAAGGCCATCGCGCAGGCGAACGAGCCCGTGACGACCAGCCATTGGAAGACCTTCACCGCCCAGGCCCCCAGGTGCGCGGCGAGCTGGTCGAAGAACAGGCTGTTGCCGTCCTTGCCCGGCACCGCGCCGCCCGCCACCGCGACCGCCCGCTCGACGCCGTTGCCGGACACGATCATCCAGGACACGAAGACGTAGAGCAGCCCGACCCCGATCACGGAGATCAGCGTGGCCCGCGGCACCACCCGCTTCGGGTCGCGGGACTCCTCGCCGTACATCGCGGTGGACTCGAAGCCCACCCAGGACCAGAACGCGAAGAACAGACCGAGTCCGGCCGCCGAGGTGCCCGAACTCCCCACCCCCTTCAGCGCGTTCAGCGGGTTCAGGGTCCCGGCCGCGAGCCCGTCCGGCCCGCCGCCGGAGAGCAGCACCGCCAGTGAGACCGCCGACAGGACGCCGATCTCCAGCACCAGCGCGACCCCGAGCACCCTGGCCGTCAGATGCAGGTCGAACCAGCCCATCACCCCGATCACCGCCGCCCCGAACAGCGCGTACCAGCCCCAGCCGACGTCCACCCCCAGCTGCGAACGGACCAGCCCGCGCAGCGAGTACGCGAAGAAGCCGAGGGCCGCGGCCTCGGTGACGACGTACGCGAGCACCGCGAGCAGCCCCGAGGCCATCCCCGCCACCCGCCCCAGCCCGTGCGAGACGTAGCCGTAGAACGCACCGGCCGCGGTGATGTGCCGGGCCATCGCCACGTAGCCGACCGAGAACACCGTCAGCACCACGGTCGCCACGATGTACGCCGCGGGCGCGCCCGCGCCGTTGCCCTGACCGACGATGATCGGCAGGTTGCCGGTCATCGCGGTGATCGGGGCGGCGGTGGCGAGCGCCATGAACACCACGCCGACCAGGCCGACCGAGTCCGCCTTCAGCCGGTCGACCCCGCCCGCCCCGGGCCGCTCCCGCCCGGCCGTCTCCCCCGCCACGCCCCCGCTGCGGACCGCCATCCGGCCTCCTCGCCTCCCGGCCCGCCCGACCGCCGGACCGGCCGGGCGCTGACCGTCCGCCAGCATGGCGCCCCGGAGGCGCCCGGAGATCCCGGCGACCACCCTGCGGGACACCGGAGTTGACGCTTCGTTCGATCGCTCGAACACCCCGGCGGGCCCGGGAACGAAAGCGGCCGGCCCGGCC
>NZ_JBHVEU010000703.1:0-2683 GCF_042802075.1 Kitasatospora sp. NPDC057518 | reverse complement strand
GCCCCTTCGCGTGCCCTTCCCCATGGTCGGATGACGGATTCGCCACCACGCCGCCCGGTGTGTGTACTTACGACTTTCCCCGGCGCCGTTTACCCCTCCCCTCCGGGGTGGGATCCCCCTCCCGAACGGCGATACCGCCGATCACCGGTGCATCGGAAGGGAGTTGGCGTTGGAGTGGTCCGTGCCGAGACGGGCGGCCGTCTCGCTGACCGCCGCCGCCATCGCGAGCGCGGCCGTGATCCCGGCGGCGGGCGCGCCGTCCGTGCCCCGGCAGCTCGCCCGGCCCCGGGGCCGTACGGTGTGCGCGTTCACCGAACTCGACTTCCACGGCCTGCTGGTGCACATCCGGCAGCCGCGGCTGCTGATCGAGCCGCCCGTCGAGAGCGTGGTCAACACCAGCCACGTCGCCTGGTGCTTCTACGAGTCGCCCGCGTATGGCGGCCTCGCCGTCACCCTCGAACCGGGCCGCGGCGCCGCCAGCTTCCCGTACCCGGTGCAGTCCGCGCGGCCGGTGGGGGAGGGCGGCCTCGGCGGATGACGCGCCCGGCTGAGGACGGCACCGGGCGGTCAGGTGCAGAGCTTGTCCTCCGGGCCGGCCTCGCTGACGATCACGTTCCTGTTCAGGTCCACGTCGTAGGTCCAGTACGCGGTCCACAGGCCGATGCCGCTCTGGAGCTCGGAGTCGAAGGAGTGCCGGACGGCCGTGCCGTCCTCGGAGGTGACGTAGCGGAAGGCGACGCGGTTCGCGGTGGAGTCCGGGTCGGGCCTGCCGCGGGTGAGGGTGACGAAGTCGGTCCAGTCGTAGGTGGCGCCGTCCCAGCCGAAGTGGATCCGGCCGTTCTCGCACCTCAGCGGGCGCACCTCGGGGCCGCTGCGGACATGGGCCGTCCGGTCCGAGGGGGCCGCCGACGCGGTGCTCGCGAAGGTTCCCGCAAGCGCGCACACGCCGGCTGCCACGACCCAGGGGTTCCTCATTGCCTCGCCTTCCTTCCTGTGGTGGTCGAATGCCGTGGCCGGCCGATCCTCCCGGCCCGCCGCGGGTGACGGCCGGTCGACCCGACGGTCGACCGGCCGGTGCCGAGAGGGCTCAGCTGCAGAACTTGCTGGTCGGGCCTTCCTCGCTGACGATCACGTACGTCTCCGAGTCCGCGTCGTGGGTCCAGTACGCGGCCCACAGGCCGGTGCCGCTCTGGTACTCGGAGTCGAACGAGTGCCGGACGGCGCCGGCGGAGGAGACGAAGGCGTAGGCGAGGCGGTTCCTGCTGGTGTCGGCCGGGTCGGGCTTCGTGGTGTAGAGGCCGACGAAGTCGGACGAGGTGCGGGGGGCGCCGTCCCAGCCGTAGAAGATGTGGCCGTTCTCGCAGGTCAGCGGGCGCAGTTCGGGGTCGCCGGGGACGACGCCCCGGCCGCCGGAGGGGGCGGGCGGGACGTGCGTCGCGACGGGCCTCGGGCCGGTGTCCGCGGGCTGGGCGACCGCTGCCGACGCCGTGCCCGCGAAAGCGCCCGCAAGTGCGCAGACGGCGGCTGTTGCGACCCGGAGGTTCTTCATGTCCTCGCTTCTCCCTTGTTCGCGGGACCGCCCACCGATCCCGGTCTGCCTGCGTACCAATCGGAGGCCCCGGGGCAGACCGTGTGACCGGGATTTGGTTCGAATGGCGGCCGTCCCGTACCGGCCGTTCCGGCTACCGGCCCTCCACGCGGCGGGCGCGGCGGAGGACCTCAAAGCCCGCCACGCCCGCGACGGCTCCGAGCGCCAGCAGCGCGGCCACGGTCGCCGCGTCGGGGGCGGTGACCGGTTGGCCGCGCAGCGCCTGCCAGAGGAGGACGAGTACCAGGCCCAGGTAGGCCGCCCCGGCGATCCCCATCAGCGCGACCCGGTGGTGCTCGGACAACCCGCGCGGCCGGGTGGCGAGGAGGAAGCCGATCAGCGGCAGCACCTGGAGCGCGTGGAGGCCGAGGAAGTGGGGGATCCGCAGGTCGCCGCCGAGGGTGCTCCAGTCGGTGACGGGCATTCCCGGGCCGCCGTCAGCGAGCCCGACGGTGTGCGCGCCGACGACGGGCAGGCCGTGGCCCCGCCTGGCGGCCGCGCGCTGCGGGGAGGTCGGCAGCGTCATCAGGAACGCGACGGCCATGCCGAGGGCGCTCACGGCGATGCCCAGCCGCAGCCCCCACGCGAACACCGGCGGCCGCACCCGCTGACGCAGCAGCAGCACGACGACCACCAGGGCCATCGCCCAGGTGGCGACGATGAAGGCGGCCATCGTCATCCACACCGCCGTTGCCGTCGGGGTGGCGAAGTTGAAGTGGCTGGTCGTGCCGGCCGCCGCCGCGGCGGCGATCAGGGCCATCTCGACGATCAGCGACACGGCCGTCACCCGCGAGACCACCCGGACGAGGCGGTCGTGGCCGCGAACGAAGGTGAGCAGCCAGAGCAGGGTGAGGGTGTAGAGGCCGATCGAGAGCGCGAAGCGGGCCGGTTTCGCCCAGGCGGGCTGCCCGGTGATCGACCGGGGATCGGCGAGCAGGCCGACCAGGGCGACGGCCAGCATCAGGGCCATCAGGGCGGCCGTCCCGGCCAGCGGCCGGTTCGCCGCCCACGCCCGCCGCGCCAGTTCCGAGGGCCTGGGGGCCCGCGCCATGGGGTTCCTCTCCGGGTGGGGCCACGGGAACGGCCGGTCGACCT
>NZ_JBHVEU010000702.1:0-2683 GCF_042802075.1 Kitasatospora sp. NPDC057518 | reverse complement strand
GCTTCCCCACCGGGATGAACTGCCACTTCATCCCGGCCTACGTGGGCCCGGAGGCGCCAAGAACAGTAAATCCCCAGTAGGGTCGGGCACAGCGCGGCGATGAAGGCCTCCTGCGGGACCTCCACGCGGCCGACCATCTTCATCCGCTTCTTGCCTTCCTTCTGCTTCTCCAGCAGCTTCCGCTTACGGGAGATGTCACCGCCGTAGCACTTGGCGAGGACGTCCTTGCGGATCGCGCGGACCGTCTCACGGGCGATCACCCGGGAGCCGATGGCCGCCTGGATCGGCACCTCGAACTGCTGGCGGGGGATGAGCTTCTGGAGCTTGCCCGCCATCATCACGCCGTAGCCGTAGGCCTTGTCCTTGTGGACGATCGCGGAGAAGGCGTCCACCGCGTCGCCGTGCAGCAGGATGTCGACCTTCACCAGCTGGGCGGACTGCTCGCCGATGGGCTCGTAGTCCAGCGAGGCGTAGCCGCGGGTCTTGGACTTCAGCTGGTCGAAGAAGTCGAAGACGATCTCCGCGAGCGGCAGGGTGTAGCGCAGCTCGACCCGGTCCTCGGACAGGTAGTCCATGCCCTGGAGGTTGCCGCGGCGGGACTGGCAGAGCTCCATGATCGCGCCGACGAACTCGTTGGGCGCGAGGATGGTGCCGCGCACCACCGGCTCGAACACCTCGGCGATCTTGCCGGTGGGGAACTCGCTCGGGTTGGTGACGGTGTGCTCGGTGCCGTCCTCCATGACCACCCGGTAGACCACGTTCGGGGCGGTGGAGATCAGGTCGAGGTTGAACTCGCGCTCCAGGCGCTCCCGGATGATCTCCAGGTGCAGCAGGCCGAGGAAGCCGCAGCGGTAGCCGAAGCCGAGCGCGACCGAGGTCTCCGGCTCGTACACCAGCGCGGCGTCGTTGAGCCGCAGCTTGTCGAGGGCGTCGCGCAGCAGCGGGTAGTCCGAGCCGTCCAGCGGGTAGAGGCCGGAGAACACCATCGGGCGCGGGTCCTTGTAGCCGCCCAGCGCCTCGGTGGCGCCCTTGTGCATCGAGGTGATCGTGTCACCGACCTTGGACTGCCGGACGTCCTTCACACCGGTGATGATGTAGCCCACCTCGCCGACGCCGAGGCCGTCGGCGACCTTCGGCTCGGGCGAGATGACGCCGATCTCCAGCAGCTCGTGGGTCGCGCCGGTGGACATCATCGAGATCCGCTCGCGCTTGGTGAGCTGCCCGTCCACCACACGGACGTAGGTGACCACGCCGCGGTAGGAGTCGTACACCGAGTCGAAGATCATCGCGCGGGCCGGGGCGTCCTTGACGCCGACCGGGGCCGGGACGGTGTTGACGATGTGGTCCAGCAGGTCCTCGACGCCCAGGCCGGTCTTGGCGCTGACCTGGAGCACGTCGGAGGGGTCGCAGCCGATGATGTGGGCGATCTCGGCCGCGTACTTCTCCGGCTGGGCGGCCGGCAGGTCGATCTTGTTGAGGACCGGGACGATCGTGAGGTCGTTCTCCAGCGCCAGGTACAGGTTGGCGAGGGTCTGCGCCTCGATGCCCTGGGCCGCGTCGACCACCAGGATGGTGCCCTCGCACGCGGCGAGGGAGCGGGACACCTCGTACGTGAAGTCCACGTGGCCGGGGGTGTCGATCATGTTGAGGATGTGCGTCGTCCCGGCGTTCGGACCGGTCTTCGGCGCCCACGGAAGGCGGACCGCCTGCGACTTGATGGTGATGCCGCGCTCACGCTCGATGTCCATGCGGTCGAGGTACTGGGCACGCATCTGCCGGGGGTCGACGACGCCGGTGATCTGCAGCATCCGGTCTGCGAGCGTCGACTTGCCGTGGTCGATGTGGGCGATGATGCAGAAGTTGCGGATCAGCGCCGGGTCGGTACGGCTGGGCTCTGGCACATTGCTGGGGGTCGCGGGCACCTTGGTCCGATTCTCCGTTGGTCCGGGGCCGGGGGTGTCCGGGTCATCGCTGACCGGTTTCCCGGGGACCGGACGGGCTCGTCCGATCGAAATAGTCCCTGCCATCTTCCCACGACCGCGGGGCGGGCCGCCGTTCGGGCACCCGGGGCCGTCCGGGGCCGCCCTCGCGAGCGGTCGGGGGCGGCCCTCGCGGGCGCCCGGGTTTGGGGCGGGCAGCGGGCCCCTGGTAGCGTGGGCTGCTGCACCCGGCCTCGGCATGCCCTCTCAGCTGGTCCGACGGCCACCGGGTGCGAACCCGTTCAAATCCTTAGACAAGACTGAGGCTCCTTCGTGGCGAACATCAAGTCCCAGATCAAGCGCAACAAGACCAACGAGAAGGCGCGCCTGCGCAACAAGGCCGTCAAGTCCTCGCTGAAGACCGCTCTGCGCAAGGCCCGTGAGGCCGCTGCCGCCGGCGAGACCGAGAAGGCCACCGAGCTGGCCCGCGCCGCCTCCAAGGCGCTGGACAAGGCCGTGAGCAAGGGCGTCATCCACGCCAACCAGGCCGCCAACAAGAAGTCGGCCATCACCAAGCGCGTCAACACCGCCGTCCAGGCCTGACGCCCCGGGGTCTTTCGACCCCCACCGCTTCGGAGCGACCCGGCCCTCTACCCGGCCCCCCGAGGCGCGCAAGACTCGCACCGCACGCGGCCTGCGTTCGCCACGCGGGTGCGGTGCACAGAAGCAGTGCGACAGGCGTCGCAGCCGGCCTCTCCCCGAGC
>NZ_JBHVEU010000701.1:0-2686 GCF_042802075.1 Kitasatospora sp. NPDC057518 | reverse complement strand
TCCTCGGTGAGCGCGTCCATGCCCGCGACCACCCGGGCCAGCAGGTCCAGGAAGGTGGCGCGCTCCTCGGTGGAGAGCCCCCCGACCAGCGCCTGCATCCGGGCGAAGTGCTCGGGCGCCAGCTCCCGCAGTCTGTCGGCGCCCCGCGCGGTGAGGATCACCACGTTGCCGCGGCCGTCCTCTGTGGACGGCCGGCGGGCCACCAGGCCCTCCCGCTCCAGGCCGTCGACCAGGCCGGTCACCGTCGCCCGGGAGACGCCGAGGCTCGCCGCGAGCTGGGAGGGCGACTTCTCGCCGCCGTGGTCCTCCAGGTCCGCCAGCAGTCGGTAGCGGCCGGTGGAGAGGCCGAAGCGGCCGAAGTGCACCTCGCCGGCCTGGTTGATCCGGGCGCCCGCCGCCATCAGCCGGGCCGCGACCAGAATCGCCTGCGGATCGGCCGAGAGGCCGTAGCGGGCGATCTGGCGGCGCGCCTGGTCGAGGCTGGGGGCGGTGGGACCGCCCGCGGGGTACTGGGTCACGAGAAGTAATATGGCGCCTAACCTGATTTCGCGTCAAGCGGGACCATGGGCTTGTGCCTAAGCGGCACGCGGAGCGATCCGCGGCGGCGTCCAGTCGGCGTGCCGCAGGACGGTCCGGACCATCGCGCCGGGCGGGGTGAGCCGGATCGCGGCGTTGCGCAGGCCGACCGCCAGGGGGTGGGCGAGCTGCTGGCCCATCCGGCCGGCCCGGCGGGCGTCCCGGGCCACGGTCTGGCTGCGCGGACGGCGGGCCGCGTCGTACCGGGCGAGCGCGCCCTCGACCGTCCGGGCCTCGGCGAGCGCCGCCGCCAGGGTCACCGCGTCCTCCAGGGCCTGGCAGGCGCCCTGGCCGAGGTGGGGCGTCATGGCGTGCGCCGCGTCGCCGAGCAGTGCGACCCGCCCCGAGACGTAGGAGGGCAGCGGGGTGGTCAGCTCGTTGATGTCGTGGTGCAGCACCGCCTCCGGCCGGGTCGCGGCCAGCAGCGAGGGGATCGGCTCGTGCCAGGGCGCGAAGCGGCGGCGGACCTCGGCCAGCGGGTCCTGGTAGCGGACCCCGGCCGGGGCGTTCAGGACCGCGTGCCACTCGGCGGTGCCGTCCGGGAAGGCGATGTGGCCGAACTCGGCGCCGTGTCCCCAGGTGATCTCGAAGTCGGCCCTCAGTCCGTCGACCGGGCGCTCGGTGATCGCCCGGAGCACCGTCGAGCCGCTGTAGACCGGCCCGGGGTGGTCGGGGAAGAGGCGGCGCCGGAGCCGGCTGTTGAGGCCGTCGGCCGCGATCAGGAGGTCGGCCTCCAGGAAGTCGGCCTTCGGGCGGTCGGAGTGCTGGGGGTCGGCGTGCCGGGGGTCGGTCTGCCGGGGGTTGGCCTGCTGGGTGTCGGTCGCCGGGGTGGTGCCGCCGAACCCGACCCGGACCCGGAACGGCCGGGTGGTGTCCAGCTCGGTCACCTCGGCGCCGACGACCAGGGACTCGGCGGGCAGCGCCTCGCGCAGGATGCGGTGCAGAGCAGCGCGGGGGATCCCGACGATCGGGGCGCCCAGCTCGCGTTCCAGTGCCGCACCGTCCATCGCGGCGAGCCGGCGGCCATCCGGCGTCCGGGTGCCGCCGGTGTACTGGCGGCGGGCGGCAGCCTCGACCGCCTCGCCGACCCCCAGGGCGGCGAGCGCGCGCATCCCGTTGGCGGCCAGCGAGATGCCGGCGCCCGCATCGTCCAGGACGGCCGCCCGCTCGACCACGGTCACGTCCCACCCCGCCAGTCGGAGCCCGATCGCGGCCGCCAGTCCGCCGATTCCGCCCCCGACCACCACCGCGCTGCTGCTGCTCATGCCCGGTCCTTCCCGTGTTGCCGCGCTGCTTTCTACATCTGTAGAAGGAGCGTACTACGGGGCTGTCGGCAGGTGGACGGGGGTGGGGGCGGGTCCGACGGGGGCCGTCGGGGCGGTTCGGGGTGGCGGTCGGCGGTCGGCGGTCGGCGGTCGGCCCGGACCGAGGTGGTGCGCGCCGGGTGCCGCGGCCCCGGTAGAAAGGAGGGATGCGGCGACACGAGGACCAGAAGCGGGACGATGCGGGGCGGCCGGACCGCCGGACGGTGTTGGCGGACGCCGCGATCGGGGTGCTGGCCGACCTCGGGGTGCGCGGACTGACCCACCGGGCGGTCGACGCGGCGGCCGGGCTGCCGGTCGGAACCACCTCGGCCTACCTGCGGACCAGGCAGGCCCTGCTCACCGCACTGGTGCGGCGGCTGGTGGAGCTGGACCAGGGCGAGCTGCACGCCATGGGGGAGCGGGTGCCGGTCCGTTCGTCGGAGGAACTGGCCGACGGCATCGCCGAGTTGATGCGGCTTCGACTGTCCGGCGACGGGCGGCGGCGCTCGCTGGCCCGGTACGCCTGCGCGGTGGAGAGTGTGCGCGATCCCGAGCTGCGCGAGATCCTCGTCCCGCGGGAGAACGCCGGGCGCGCCGCCGTTCGCGCGTTCCTCGCCGACCAGGGCGTGAGCGACCCCGACGGGCGGACCACCACACTGCTGGCCTGCGTCGACGGCCTGGTCTTCGAGCACCTGGTGGGCGGCGGCGAGCCCGGTGTCGACGCGATCCAGGGACTGGTGGCGGCCGCCCTGCGGGGAGCGGCCGCGAGTTGAGGCCTGCCGCTCCTCGCCGGCGCGCGCCGGGTC
>NZ_JBHVEU010000700.1:0-2695 GCF_042802075.1 Kitasatospora sp. NPDC057518 | reverse complement strand
GGGGGGGGGGGGCGGCGGGGGCGGCCCAGGGGGGGGGGGTGGGCGCCCCGCGGGGGCGGGGGGCCGCCGCCCGGGGGGTACGGACCGCCGCTCCCGGGCCGGTGGCCGCGATCAGCCGTCGTGGCTGCCCGCCCGCTCCCTCCGGTGGCGGGGGAGGCGGTGGGACTCGAGTGGTCGTCCGCCGGCGAGGTGCTCGGTGACGATGAGGGCGGCGGCGGCCGGGTCGACGTTCCCGTACCAGACGTCGTCCGGCTGGACGCTGACGACGGGGGCCTGGTTGCAGGGGAACTGGCAGCCCGTCTGGGTCACGAGCACGTCGTCGTCGCCGAGGCCCTGCTCGGTCAGTCCCTGGACCAGGGCGCGCAGTCCCTCCTCCACGCCCTTGGCCGCGCAGCGCGGGCCGCGGCACACCATGACCTGGTGCCGGTGGCCGGGCACGTCCTCCCAGGCCGCGGACGTGAGGCCGGGCTCCGCGCCGGTGACGGCCTTCGTCACCTCGGCCACCTCGGCGACCGCCTCCGGCGAGTCGGCGAGGCGGGTGGCGACGAGGAGCTCGGGACGGTGGCCCGCGCGCTCGCGCCACCAGTGCGCGGCGATCCGCCGGAGCCAGGACTGGCCCGGGCCGGAAGCCGTGAGGCGGACGCCGACCAGGACCACGGTCTCGGTGCCCGCGTCGGCCAGCCTGGTCAGCTCGGCCGACAGGGACGGGTCCGCCAGCTGCAGGAACGCGATCGAGGCCCGGTGCGAGGCCGCCGCCCGGAGGAGTTCGTCACGACGGACGGCCTCCTCGGCCGACATGCCGACCAGGACCACGGCACTGCGGCGGGCGGGGGCGTCCGGGGCGGGGGAGGTCATGGCGTCGTCCTTTCGTGGAGCAGTCCGTTCCACCGGATGTGCGGTCTGTCGTGCCGGGGGTGCCGTTCCACGGTGACGTCGACGCCGTAGACTTCCGCGATCGTGCGCGAGGTGAGCACCTCGGAGCCGGGCCCGTGGGCGACCAGTCGGCCGTCGAGCAGGACGGCGACCTCGTCGCAGTAGGCGGCGGCGAGTTCGAGGTCGTGCAGCGCGGCGACCGTGGTGATGCCCAGCCCGCGGACGGTTTCGAGGAAGCCGAGTTGGTGGCGCAGGTCGAGGTGGTTGGTGGGCTCGTCGAGCAGCAGCACGTCGGGTTCCTGCGCCAGCGCCCGGGCGAGCTGGACCCGCTGCCGCTCGCCGCCCGACAGCGTCGGCCAGGACCGGTCGAGCAGGTGGCCGACGTCGGCCGCGGCGACGGCGTCGGCGACCACGGACCGCTCGTGGGCGTCGGCGGCGGAGTCCGTCGGCACGGGCCAGCGGCCGCGGTGCGGCGTGCGGCCGAGCTCGATGACCTGACGGACCGGCAGCGACAGCCGGGTGTCCGCCTGCTGCTCCATGAAGGCCACCCGCCGTGCCCGTCGGCGGGCCGTGAGTGCGTGGAGGTCCTCGCCGTCCAGGAGGACCCGCCCCGCGCTCGGCCGGGTCAGTCCGGCGACCGCGCGCAGCAGGGTGGTCTTCCCGGCGCCGTTGGGCCCGAGCAGGCCCGTGATCCGGCCGGGGCGGAAGGCGATCGAGACCGCGTCCAGCAGGGTGGCTCCGCCGACGCGGACACCGAGTCCCTCCGCGCGCAGCCCGACCGGGGGCGTCACCGTCACTGTGCCCTCCCGTCGGCCCGCCCCTGGCGCCACAGCAGCCAGGCGAAGAACGGCGCTCCGAGCCCGGCCGTGACGACGCCGACGGGGATCTCCCGGTCGGGGAGGACCGAGCGCGCCACGACGTCGCTGCCCACCAGGAGGGACGCGCCGACCAGCGCCGACACGGGCAGCAGGAGGGCGTGGCGCGGGCCGCAGACGAGACGGACCACGTGCGGGACGACCAGGCCGAGGAACCCGATGACGCCGGTGTTGGCGACCAGGCACGCGGTCACCAGCGCGGCGGTGGCGACGAGGACCCAGCGGGTGCGCTCGACGTGGACGCCGAGGGAGCGGGCGGCGGTCTCGCCGAAGGCGAAGGCGTCCAGGTCGCGGGCCGAGGAGGACAGGACCGTGACACCCACCAGCGCGACCGCCAGCAGGAAGACGGCGGTGGGCCACCGCACACCGGCGACCGAGCCCAGCGTCCACTCCATGACACCGCGCGCCGCGTCGCGGTCCCCGAGGACCATCACCACGAACGAGGTGTAGGCCCCGCACATCTGGCCGACCGCGATGCCGGCGAGCACGGTCCGGGCGGTGGGCAGCGACCGGGTGCGCGCGCCGGCCAGGGCCAGGACGACGACGGCGGCGAGCAGGGCGCCGGCGAAGGCCGCCGTCGCCACCGCGCCCGTGCCCACGGCGCCGGACACGCCGACGCCGAGGACGATCACGGTGACCGCGCCGGCGGCGGCTCCGTCCGAGATCCCGAGCAGGAAGGGATCGGCCAGGTCGTTCCCGGTCAGCGTCTGCAGCACCGCGCCGCAGACCGCGAGGCCGGCGCCGGTGGCGGCCGCCCCCAGGACCCGGGGCAGCCGCAGCTGCCAGACGATCTGGTCGTCCAGCAGCGTCACAGGCGGGTCGCCCAGCCCGAGACGGCGCGCCACGACCTCGATCACCGTTCCGACCGACTCGTGCTGCGAGCCCACGGCCAGGCCGAGGAGCAGGGTGCTCAGGAGCAGGGCCGCGGCGACGGCCAGGGCCGCCGT
>NZ_JBHVEU010000699.1:0-2723 GCF_042802075.1 Kitasatospora sp. NPDC057518 | reverse complement strand
GGCTGATCGCCCGGGCCCGCCCCGCCTGTGATTTTTCGGCCGCCCCGTCCGTTGGACGTGCGAGGATTCGGACCATCAGTCTGACAAAGGAGTGCAGCGAGTGCCCGGCACAAACCTGACCCGTGAGGAGGCCCGCACCCGGGCCGACCTCCTCCACGTGGACGCGTACGACATCGAGCTCGACCTCGGTTCGGCCCGCGAGGGCGGTACCTTCCGGTCCACCACCGTGGTCCGGTTCACCGCCACCACCCCGGGGGCGGAGACCTTCATCGACCTGGTCGCCCCGAGCGTCGAGGAGATCACCCTCAACGGCGTGCGGCTCGACCCGGCGACCTTCGCCGACAGCCGCATCCCGCTGCCGGGCCTCGCCGCCGAGAACGAGCTGCGGGTCGTCGCGAACTGCGAGTACACCAACACCGGTGAGGGCCTGCACCGGTTCGTCGACCCGGTCGACGGCGAGACCTACCTGTACACCCAGTTCGAGGTGCCGGACGCCCGCCGGGTCTTCGCCAACTTCGAGCAGCCCGACCTGAAGGCCGCGTTCGCGTTCACCGTGACCGCGCCGGAGGGCTGGGTCGTGGTCTCCAACTCGCCGACCCCGGAGCCGGTCGGCGAGGGCGACACCCGGGTCTGGACGTTCGAGCCCACCGGCCGGATCTCCACCTACATCACCGCGCTCGTCGCCGGCCCGTACGTCGGGGTCTTCGACACCTACGAGAACGGCGAGCAGAAGGTGCCGCTGGGCGTCTACTGCCGGCCCTCGCTGCGCGAGTTCCTGGATCCGGAGGCCGTCTTCGAGGTCACCAAGCAGGGCTTCGACTACTTCCAGGAGAAGTTCGACTTCCCGTACCCGTTCGCCAAGTACGACCAGCTCTTCGTCCCGGAGTTCAACGCGGGCGCGATGGAGAACGCGGGCGCCGTCACCCTGCGCGACCAGTACGTGTTCCGCTCCAAGGTCACCGACGCCGCGTACGAGGCCCGTGCCGCGACGATCCTGCACGAGCTTGCCCACATGTGGTTCGGCGACCTCGTCACCATGGAGTGGTGGAACGACCTCTGGCTCAACGAGTCCTTCGCGACCTACGCCGAGGCGGTCTGCCAGGCCGAGGCCCCGGGCTCCAAGTGGCCGCACTCCTGGACCACCTTCGCCAACCAGATGAAGACCTGGGCGTACCGGCAGGACCAGCTGCCGTCCACCCACCCGATCATGGCGGACATCAACGACCTGGAGGACGTCCAGGTCAACTTCGACGGCATCACCTACGCCAAGGGCGCCTCGGTGCTCAAGCAGCTGGTGGCGTACGTCGGCCAGGACGCCTTCTTCCAGGGCGTGCAGGCGTACTTCAAGCGCCACGCCTGGGGCAACACCCGGCTCAGCGACCTGCTCGGCGCCCTGGAGGAGGCCAGCGGCCGCGACCTCAAGGCCTGGTCCAAGGCCTGGCTGGAGACCGCCGGCATCAACGTGCTGCGGCCGTCGATCGTGCTCAACACCGACGGCGAGATCGAGTCCTTCGCGGTGCTCCAGGAGGCCCCCGCGCTGCCCGCCGGCGCCAAGGGCGAGGCCGTGCTGCGGCCGCACCGCATCGCGATCGGCCTGTACGAGCTGAACGGCGACGCGCTGGTGCGCACCGACCGGATCGAGCTGGACGTCGACGGCCCGCGCACCGAGGTGCCCGAGCTGGTCGGCCGGCACCGCCCGGCCGTCGTGCTGCTGAACGACGACGACCTCTCGTACGCCAAGATCCGGCTGGACGAGGACTCGCTGGCCGTCGTCACCGAGCACCTCGGCGGCTTCACCGAGTCGCTGCCGCGCGCGCTGTGCTGGGCCTCCGCCTGGGACATGACCCGCGACGGCGAGCTGGCCGCCCGCGACTACCTGGCGCTGGCGCTGTCCGGCATCGGGCGCGAGAGCGACATCGGCGTGGTGCAGTCCGTGCACCGCCAGGTCAAGCTCGCCCTCGACGCCTACACCGACCCGCAGTGGCGCGAGCAGGGCCTCGACCGCTGGGCCGCCGCCGCGGAGGAGCACCTGCGCGCCGCCGAGCCCGGCAGCGACCACCAGCTGGCCTGGGCCCGCGCCCTCGCCTCGGTCGCCCGTACCGACGGTCAGCTGGGCCTGCTCGCCGGGCTGCTGGACGGCTCGGTCGAGATCAAGGGCCTCGCGGTGGACACCGAGCTGCGCTGGACCCTGCTGGTGCGCCTCGCCGCCACCGGCCGGGCCGACGAGGCCGCCATCGCCGCCGAGCTGGAGCGGGACAACACCGCGGCCGGCCAGGAGCACGCGGCCACCTGCCGCGCCGCCCGGCCGACCGCCGGGGCCAAGGCGGAGGCCTGGGCGTCGGTGGTGGAGTCCGACAAGCTGACGAACTATGTGCAGGAGGCCGTCATCGCCGGCTTCCAGCAGTCCGACCAGCGCGAGCTGCTCGCGCCGTACGCGGCGAAGTACTTCGCGGCGGTCAAGGGCGTCTGGGAGACCCGCAGCCACGAGATCTCGCAGCAGATCATCGTCGGGCTGTACCCGGCCCTCCAGGTGACGGCCGCGACCCTGGAGGCCACCGACGCGTGGCTGGCCTCGGCCGAGCCGGCCCCGGCGCTGCGGCGCCAGGTCGTCGAGGCCCGGGCGGGCGTCGAGCGCGCGCTCAAGGCCCAGGCGGCCGACCGTGCGGCGGGCGGCCGCTGACGGTCTCCTCGCAACCGCGAAGGGGCGCCGGACGGGATCGTCC
>NZ_JBHVEU010000698.1:0-2727 GCF_042802075.1 Kitasatospora sp. NPDC057518 | reverse complement strand
GCCTGAGGGAGGCGCGGGTGGGCCGGGTCGAGCGCCCGGCCCTCCCGCCGTTCAGCGGTGGACACGGTTCGCCAGGACGGTGCCGGCCGAGGCGAGGACCAGCCCGGCCAGGGTCAGCACGCCGAGCGGCTGGTCGAGCAGCACCGCGGCGAAGGCGGCGGTGCACATCGGGACCAGGTAGAACAGGCTGCTGACCTGGCTCGTGCCGTGCCGCTGCAGCAGGTGGTAGAGCAGGCCCACGCCGACGATCGAGTTGATCAGCGCCGTCCACAGCAGCACCGGCCAGTACGAGGCGGTGAACTCCACGGACCAGCCCTCGACCAGCAGCGCGGGAACCAGCGCCGCCGCCGCGGCGGCCAGCAGCTGCACCGCGTTGCCGCCCACCGGCTCCATCCGCGCGCAATGGCGCTTCTGGTGGACGGTGCCGTACGAGATGCCGAGCAGGCCCAGCAGCAGGAAGCCGAGGCCCAGCAGGTAGCCGCCGGACAGGTCGATCCGGTCCGCGACGGCCAGCGCGACGCCGCCCATCCCGAGCACCAGGCCCAGGCACTGGCCGCGGGTGACCCGCTCACCGAGCAGCGGCACCGCCAGCAGCGATGTGGTCAGCGGGTAGAGCGCGATGACCAGCGCGGCGAGCCCGGAGGACACCCCGAGCTTCATGCCCATGTAGATGCTGGAGAACTGCACGCCCTGGACGAGCACACCCGCCACCGCCAGGTGCAGCAGCAGGCGCCCGCGGGGCAGGCGCTCCCGGCGGATTCCGGCGATCGCCAGCAGTACCAGCCCGGCGATCGCGAACCGTAAGGTCGCGAAGGTGTACGGCGCGGCGTGCCGCAGGCCGAGCTTGCCGGAGATGAATCCGGAGCTCCAGACCACCACGAGCGCCACACGCAGGGCCGCGCCGGTCCCCCGGCCCCGCCGCTCGCCGGTCCCCACGGGCGGGCCTGCGTCCGGGACGGCTTCGCGCGCGGCGCCCTCGAGCGGCGGGGTCGGCATCGTCATCTCCGAGCTCCTCTGGATCTCCTCGATTGTTCGATATAGAGCACCGTAGAGCAGAATATCGCTCACGTCGAGACGGGCAGGCCCTGCGGCGACATCCCGGGACCGAAACGCCGACTGCCCCACGGACCGCTGTCCGTGGGGCAGTTGGCGAGCAGGCGGCGACGCCCGGAAGTCAGTAGAGGCTGGAGAAGAGGACCCCCACCAGCTGGGCCGGCTCGTCCGTCTCGTTGCGGAAGCTGTGCGGATGGCCGGCCGAGAACTGGATGCTGTCGCCGGCTCCCAGCACGTGGTCCACCCCGTTGTAACGGACCACCAGCTCACCCCGGGTGACGGTGATCAGATCGGACCCCTCGTGCTGGAGCTCCTCGCCGAGACCGCTGTGCGGCGCGAAGTCACCGGTGACCACCTGGTAGCCGAGCTCCGGGGAGCGCACCACCCGGTAGACCACCCCCGGGGCCCGCTGGAGCTCCTCCTGCCCCTCCCGGGGGAACAGCGCGGGGGTCGCCCGCCCCCGGGAGAAGCCCAGGAAGGAACCGACGTCGTGGCCGAACACCCGGGCGAGCCGGCCGAGCCGCTCCAGCGCGATGTCGGTCTCCCCGCGCTCCAGCGAAGCCAGGAAGGAGACCGACAGCCCGCACTCGGCGGCCACCTGCCGCAGCGACATACCGCGCTGGGTGCGCAGCCGCTGCAGCACCTCGCCGGGGCGCGGGAAGCCCAGCTCCGGATCGCGGGGTCCGGGAGCGCCGGTGGAGGGTGCCGAATCAGCCATGATCGCATCCTAGGCGCCGCAGACCTGCCCACCAATGCCCGTGCGCGCCGCTCCCGGCCCTCGTCCGACGCGGCCTCGGAACCCGCCCCCCACGCCCCCCACGCCTCCCGCGCCTCCCCCGCCGTCCGCGGCTTCGGCGCCCGGGCGGCCGCGTGCCGCACCGTCTCCTGCTGAGGCCGGGCTTCCGCTCCCGACCCCTGGTTTGTGTCAGCATCCTTGACATAACCTCGGGCGCATGACCGACCGCGTAGTCCCCGAGCCGCAACGGCGGCGGCGGCGACCCACCAAGCAGGGTGTGGTGCTGTCCGCCGAGCTGATCGTCGACACCGCGATCCGGCTGATCGGCCGGCACGGCGCCGAGGCGCTCACGGTGCGGCGGCTGGGCGCCGCGCTCGGGGCCGATCCGAGCGCGGTCTACCGCTACTTCCACAGCACCGACGACCTGCTGCTCGCCGTCGCCGACGAGCTGATCGGCCGCGCCCAGCACGACTGGCGGCCCACCGGCGACTGGCGCGCCGACCTGCGCGCCATCGGCCTGCGCATCCACGCCAGCTACCTGGCCCACCCGCAGGCCGCCATCCTCGCCGCCCACCGCACCACCGGCCGCGCCCACGAGATCGCCGCCGTCGAGGCGATCCTCGGCGTCCTGCGCACGGCGGGCTTCCCGGACCCGGAGGCCGTCCGGATCTACCACGCCTTCGTCGACCAGAGCCTCGGCTTCGCCGCCCTGGACGCCGCCACCCTCGCCCTGCCGTCCGCCGCCCAGAACGCCGACCTCGAGGTCTGGCAGGCCTCCTACGCCCGGCTCGACGCCGCCGAGCACCCCCACATCGCGGCCACCGCCCACCTGCTCACCGCCGACATGCGCCGCAGCGGCTACCCGTACGCCCTGGACCTGCTGCTGGACGCCGCCGAGGCCCGGCTGCGGGCCGCCGGGGGCTGAACCACCGATCCGG
>NZ_JBHVEU010000697.1:0-2730 GCF_042802075.1 Kitasatospora sp. NPDC057518 | reverse complement strand
AACTCCAACAGTAAAGAGCACGACCTCCTTGAGGAGGCCGGTCGCGACGTCGAGGACGAAGCCGCGCACGGCGTCCGTGTGCGGGACGAAGGGGCTGGTGCGGATCCGGGCGGCCGACTGGCGCACGTCCGTCTCCAGGTCGGCGAAGGCCTCGGCGGCCCACGGGGGCTTGACGCCGGTCTCCTCCCGGATCGACTCCCGGAAGGCGTCGTCGCCGAAGGTGAGCATGCCGCAGTCGGTGTGGTGGATGAGGATGATCTCCCGGGTCCCGAGCAGCCGCTGGCTGATCGCCAGCGAGCGGATGGCGTCGTCGGTGGCCACCCCGCCGGCGTTGCGGATCACGTGCGAGTCGCCTTCGGCGAGGCCGAGCGCGCCGTACACGTTGAGCCGGGCGTCCATGCAGGCCAGGACGGCCGTGCGACGGGCCGGCGGGAGCGGGAGCGGCCCGTCGAAGGCCGCGGCGTAGTCGGCGTTGTTGCGCAGGTAGTGGTCGGTGGCGGTGTCGGTCATGGTGGACGGCTGTCCTCTCGGTGCGGTCGGATCGTGGTCGGCCGGGACGCGCGGGAGCGCCCCGTCCCGCCCGCGGGTGCGTGCTGCGGGCAGCACGGAGCGGGCGGCACGGAGCAGCGGGTGAGCGCGTCCCGCCGGATGCGTCCGGAGCGCCGCTCGGAGGGTCCGTCGACCGGGGCGACGGCCGACCCTCGCGGCGGCGGGGAGCGACGGCCGCCACGGCGGTGCCGTTCGGAACGGAGCGCAACGGAAGAGCGCAACGGAACGGCACGGCCGGGCGGCTGGAACGGGCGATCAGACGATGACCGGACAGCCTGTGGAGTGGATGCGGCCGAAGTCGATGTGACGACGGCGGACGAGCACGGTCATGCGGGCACCGTACTGCCCGCCGGAGCGGCCCCGCCCGGGATTCGCCCATTCTCCACTCCGCCGGGTGACCGCCTCCGTGGACAGCCGAGCTGCGGCGATCCCACACGTTCCCTCACGTCACATGCCGCCCTCTCGGACCGCGTCGGTCGGCGCCGGGTTCTCGGGGAGCCGCCAACCGCCGCCGCGGTCCTCCTTCGAGAAGCGCGCGGCGAGATCGGGAACGTGGAGGAAGCAGGCCAGTGCGGTGGCGGCCTGGAAGGCCTCGATCGCACGCCGGCGAACCGCTTCCCTCACGGAAAACGGTGGCGAACCCAAGGATCAACACACCACCCTCGGATGACCACGTGATCGCGGAAACACAGGTGCGTGACGACGGATTCCCGCCCGCCCAGCAGGACGACACCCCGCCGAAATACCCACCGACATGCGCTAGTTGATGCGCCACCGCGCCCGGCCGTCGCCCTTTCTCCGGAACAGCGGCCGGCGCACCGATCGACTCGACCCCGGAAGCCTTCAGCAACCTCGCGAGCTTCGGCGAACACCACGGCGGTGTTCGCTGCTCCCCGGTGGATCGGATGCTCGCGCCCCCGGAGCGGCACTCTTCCTGTGTTCTTCCTGTGCCCTTCCTGTATTTTTCCTGGTTTGGCAAATCCCTATCCTGCCATCACTTTCAGTGACTGGCCGCCATACTGACGGTCAGTCACTCTGACATTAGGGGCGCAGGGGGGATGTACGTGAACCGGACGAGAGTGATGAACCGGTCCTTTGCCGCCGTTTGGGTGAATCCATTGCAGGCCTATGCGATCGGTGGCCGAAACCGACGGGGATTCAGCCAGTTGGCATGCGATCCAGACAAAATCATTCCGCCCCGTCGATCCGCCTTCTCCGGCATTAGGATTCCTGCGGCATCAGGACAACTGTCCTGGTGAACACTGGCCCTGACGGGCCAGGAGATTGGGGAAGAAGAGGGGGAAATGGCGAACTCGCCAATGAGGGCAGGGTCGGCACGGCGCTCACGCGCCAGGATCCTGTCCGCCACGGCCATGATGCTGGCCGCGACCGTCATGGGGACGACGGTCGCCCAAGCACTTCCGTCCGACACGGCCCCGGAGCCGCTGCCGGCCAACTACCGCGCGCAGGTGGTCGAAGCCTGGCAGGGCGGCGGCACCGCGGTGAAGGACGCGGCCGCACGGGCACTGGTCGGCTCGGACGCCGACATCACCACGTTCTTGACCAGCACGCTGAGCCGTGCTCAGGCGTCGGACGAGCGCTTCGCCGTCATCAAGATGCTGAGCAGCACCGGCAAGGGCGTGCGCGACGCCGCGACGAAGGCGCTGAGCGGGTCGGACGCCGACCTCCACGCGTTCGTCACCAGCGGCTGGCAGAACCCGATGATGGACGACCGCCGGGCGGCGATCGTCACCATCGTCGACGGCGCCGACGTCGCCGTCCGCACGGCCGGGACCAAGGCGCTCGGCGACGGCACCGCCGAGGCCATGGACGCCTTCCTGACCACCGGCCGGTTCAAGGCGCAGGAGGAGGACGACCGGGTCGCCGTCCTGCGGCTGATGGACGTCTACACCGGCCCGGAGTTCACCAAGCAGGCCGGCCGGGCGCTCAGCGGCACACCCGCCGACATCCGCGGGTTCCTGGAGAACGGCCAGCTCCTCGCCCAGGCGAGGGACCAGGAGACGCTCGACGTCAAGCAGCTCGCCCAGACCGCGAAGGACGCCACCAAGCGGGCCCTGGAGGAGACGGCCGCCGCCCAGGAAGCGGGCGCCCGGGCCGAGAAGGCCGCCGAGACGGCCAAGCAGGCCGCGCTGACGGCCGCGGACGAGGCTGCCAAGACGG
>NZ_JBHVEU010000696.1:0-2751 GCF_042802075.1 Kitasatospora sp. NPDC057518 | reverse complement strand
GGCGGCGGTCGGGTTCGACCGGTCCTAGGAGGGGAGTTCGAGGACCAGTCCGGGATGGATGAGGTCCGGGTCCTCGCCGACCGCGTCGCGGTTGAGCTCGTAGAGCGCCGGCCAGCCGCCGGGGACGCGCAGGGACTCGGCGAGGTCGGCGAGGGTGTCGTTCTCGCGGACCGTCCAGGTGCCGTCCTCGGACTCGACCGGGGCGGCGTGGGTGTGGGTGTGGGCGTGGGCCGGGGGCGGCGGGGCGTTGTCGCGGCCCTGACCGTGGGTGGCGCGGGCGCCGCACACGGGCCAGGGGGAGAGGCCGCGACGTTCGGCCAGGAGCTGGGCGACGGCGATCTGCTGCTCGCGGCTGGCGAGGTCGGCGCGCGGGGCGTAGCCGAGGCCGCCGTTCTCCCGCCAGGTGGGCTGGTCGAACTGGAGGCCGCCGTAGTAGCCGTTGCCGCTGTTGATGCGCCAGTTTCCGCTGCTCTCGCAGGCCGCCACGCGGTCCCAGTCGTACGAGCCGCCGCCCTCCCTCCCGGGGTCGGACCGGCTGTCGCGGCCTGGCGGCGCGGCGTGGGCCGCGGGGGCGGCGAGGGCCACGGTGAGGGCGCAGAGCGCGGTCGGGACGATGCGGCGCAGGCGAACGGTGGGAGGCATGGGCGGCTCTCAGGCTCGGGGACAAGACCGGCGCCGTCCACGGGGGCGGCGCACTCCCACCCATGCACGCCGGACGGTGCGTTCCGTGGACGACACGTCCGACGGGTCACCCGCGCGGCGGCCCTGGGCCACCCCGGTGGTCGGCGGCCGACCGGCCGTACTCCTCGTCGCCTTGCCGTTTCGTCGCTTTGGTGCCTCGTCACCTCGCCGCTGGTGCGCCTGCCGCCCGCTTCCGGCGCCGGCGGCCGTCGTCGCGGCCCCGGCCCGCGCGCCGCGACCTCGGGGCTCCCGCGCCGCCCGGCCGACCGGGGACAAGGTCGTGCACCGAGGGTTCCCGGCCACCCGCCGTTCGGCTGCCGTTCGCCGTCCGCACGGCTGGGCGTGACCCGGCCGTGCGGTGCGGCTGGGAGCCTCCTCGGCGTTTCCCCGAGCCCAGGAGGCGGCAGTGGCGGCACAACCCTCTCGTACTTCCCGCACATCCCGTACGTCTCGAAGGACGGTCCTTCGCACCGGTGCGGCGGCCGGTGCGCTCGCCGCGCTGCCCGCGTCCACCCTGCTGTGGACCCAGCCGGCGGTGGCCGGCACGCCCGGCCCGGAGCAGCTCCACCTCCAGTGGGGCGACGAGCCCTCCCGCGAGATGACGGTCTCCTGGGCGACGGCGGCGTCCGTGAACCGTCCCCGGGTGCGGATCGGCACCCCGCGCGAAGGCGCCGGCCGGACGGTGCACGCGCGCAGCCGCAGCTACGTGGACGGCCTCAACAAGGTCGAGACCTTCACCCACCACGCCCGCCTGGACGGCCTGCGGCCCGACACGACGTACGTCTACGAGGTGCTGCACGACGGCGCCCCGCCGGTCCGCGGCACCTTCCGCACCGCCCCCGCGCCCGGCCGGGCCGCGTTCCGCTTCACCAGCTTCGGCGACCTCGGCACCGGCGACAACGTGTTCAGCAAGTCCTCCATCCACGGCGCGGCGGCGGTCCGTCAGGTCGAGGGGTTCGACCCGCTGTTCCACCTGCTCAACGGCGACCTCGCGTACGCCAACAACAACCCGCAGCGCCAGCCGCAGGCCTGGAACGCGTTCATGAACAACATGTCCGCATCGGCCGCCCACCGCCCGTGGATGCCCACACCCGGGAACCACGAGGTCGAGGCGGGTGGCGGGGAGCTCGGCTACGCCTCCTACCTGACCCGCTTCGAGCTGCCGGACAACGGCACGCGTGACCACTGCGGCACCTGGTACGGCTTCCAGATCGGCTCGGTGCTCTTCGTCAGCCTGGACGGCAACGAGATCGCGGTCGAGGACGACGCCAGCATCGACCCCGCCACCGGGCAGTCGATCTACATCAGCGGGTACAGCGACGGTGCCCAACTCCGCTGGCTGGACCGGCTGTTGTCGCGGGCGCGGGGCGGCAGCTCGGTGGACTGGATCGTGGTCTACCTGCACCAGTTCGCGATGTCCTCCTCCGCCCAGAGCCACGGCGGCGACATGGGCATCCGGGAGAAGCTGCTGCCGCTGCTCGACCGCCACAGCGTCGACCTCGTGCTGGCCGGCCACGACCACGACTACGAGCGCACCCACCCGGTGCGCGGCACGGCCCCGGGCGGCCTGCTCACCCCGGCCGTCGCCGACGACGACCTGCGGCAGATCGACACCTCGCAGGGCACCGTCCACCTGATCCTCGGCGGCGGCGGCACCGCCGGGCACGACGACGTCTACCTGCCCGCCGACGCCGACGGCGTCCGCGAGGCCACCGTCCGCACCCAGCGCCTCACCTACAAGGCCGACCCGGACGCCAAGGAGAAGGCCCACTGGTCCGCCGTCACCGACCCGGACACCCGCTACCCCTACGGCGTCGCGGTCTTCGACGTCGACCCGGGGACGGTGCCCGGCGGCCGGACCGCCATCACCGTCAGCTACTACCACTCCGTCCCGGCCACCGCCGCCGCCCCGCTCCCGACGCCGGTGCTGTACGACCGCTTCACCCTGTACCGCGACCGCAGTGACGGCTGGGGCGACGACGACCAGGGCGAGGACTCCCAGGACCGGTCGGTCGCCGCCGCCCGCCGGTAGCGCGCCCGTCGTCGAGGGCCCGCCGCGCCGCCCGGTGC
>NZ_JBHVEU010000695.1:0-2752 GCF_042802075.1 Kitasatospora sp. NPDC057518 | reverse complement strand
CCCTGTTCGTGCAGCCAGCCCTGGCGGCGGTCGCCGCGGTCGGTGCCGCTGAGCACGAAGCCGTCCGCGCCGTGCTCGTCCAGCAGCTGCCGGTAGCTGGTGAGCTCGTCGTCCCCGGGGGCGACGGCGAACAGCACCACCCGGTAGCCGGCCCGGTCGGCGGCCTCGGAGAGCGAGTGCAGGAACCGGTCCAGGACGGGGGTCGCGACGCCGGTGCTGCTGGAGCGGATGCCGTAGCCGATCAGCCGACTGGCCCTGGTCTTCAGGGCCTGCGCGGCCCGGTGCGGCCGGTAGCCGAGCTCGTCGATGGCGCGCCGGACCCGCTCCAGCGTCTGCGGGCGCAGCAGCTCGGGCGAGTTGATCGCGTTGGAGACCGTCTGGCGGCCCACGCCGGCCCGGGCGGCGACCATCTCGAGGGTCACGGCGGACCCTGTCCTGGGCCGGGGCGATGAGTGTGCATGCATGACGGCGATCCTAGGTTCTGTCTCCATCGACATGAATGTTGGAGCGTTCCAATCCGGGGTTCCATCATCCCCACCAGGGGGGTTAATGTCTTGGAACGCTCCAACGGCAGAAAGGTTGCGCCCGGGTGGAAGCAACTGTCAAGCCCCCAGCAGAGGATGAAGAGACCATGTCAGCGATGGAAGCGATTGACCTGCAGCCGTTCCTGCACGACGCCCGGCTCTCCGTGGCCGCCCCGAGCTTCTGCGCCTCCCGCCCCGACGGCCGGTTCGCCGGGGGAGCGGACGGCTTCTTCCACGGGGACCGCCGGATCCTCTCCCGCCTGGAGGCCAGCGTCCCCGGCGTCCCCAACGCCCCCGTCGCCACCGCCGAGGGCCCGGACGGCAGCACCACCTTCGTCACCGTGCTGCGCGGTCTCGCCGAGCGGACCGCCGACCCCGCCACCACCCTGGAACGCCGCCGCGAACTGGCCCCCGGACGCCTCGCCGAGCGCTACACCGTCCACAATGGCGGCGACCTCACCGCCCGGCTGCGCCTGGACCTGCGCGCCGAGAGCGACTTCGCCGCGATGGACACCGTCAAGGCCGGCCGCGCCGACACCCCGCTGACCGCCGGCGCCGACGGCGACGACGCACTGCGCTGGAGCCGGGGCCCGCTCACCGCCGTCCTCGCCCTCACCCCGGCCCCCGACCACCTCGACCCCGCCACCGGCACCGCCGGCTACGACATCGAACTCGCCCCCGGCCAGTCCTGGCACGCCGTCCTGGAGTGCACCGCCGAACACGCCGAGGGCGACCTCTTCCCCGCCCCGCCCGCCGACGCCGCCCCCTGGCGCACCCCCGAGGTCACCGGCCGCGAACACGACCTCGGCCACTGGCTCGCCCGCTCCCACCGGGACCTGCGCGGCCTGTTGCTCACCGACCCGCTGAGCCCCGCCGACACCTTCCTCGGCGCCGGCGCGCCCTGGTTCCTCACCCTGTTCGGCCGCGACTCGCTCTGGGCGGCCCGGATGCTCCTCCCGCTCGGCACCGAGCTCGCCGCCGGCACCCTGCGCACCCTGGCCCGGCGCCAGGGCCGCGCCGTCGACCCGGCCACCGAGGAGCAGCCCGGCAAGATCCTGCACGAGGTCCGCCGCGCCGAGCAGCACCTCGACACCGGCGCCCACCTGCCGCCCTGCTACTTCGGCACCGCCGACGCCACCCCGCTCTGGCTCGTCCTGCTGCACGACGCCTGGCGCTGGGGCCTGCCCGCCGACCAGGTCGAGGACCTCCTCCCGCACGCCGAGGCCGCCCTCGACTGGCTGGAGCGGTACGCCGACGCTGACGCCGACGGCTTCCTGGAGTACGTGGACAGCACCGGCAGCGGCCTGTCCAACCAGGGCTGGAAGGACTCCTCCGACAGCATCCGCTTCCGCGACGGCCGGATCGCCGACGCCCCGATCGCGCTCAGCGAGGTCCAGGCCTACGCCCACGAGGCGGCGGTCAAGGCGGCCGACCTGCTGGAGGCCTTCGGCCGGCCCGGCGCCGAGCACTGGCGGCAGTGGGCCGAGCGTCTGCGGGAACGCTTCCGCGACAGTTTCTGGACCGAGGACGGAAACGGCCGCTACCCGGTGGTCGCCCTCGACGGCGGCAAGCGCCGGGTCGACTCGATCGCCTCCAACATGGGCCACCTGCTCGGCACCGGCCTGCTCGACGCCGAGGAGAGCGCCCTGGTCGCCGCCCGGCTCACCGCCCCGGGCATGGACAGCGGCTACGGGCTGCGCACCCTGGACGCCGCCGCGGCCGGCTTCAACCCGCTCGGCTACCACACCGGTTCGGTCTGGCCGCACGACAGCGCCATCGCCGTCCACGGCCTCGCCAAGGCCGGACTGCACGAGGCCGCCGAGCCGCTGGCCGCCGGACTGGTGCGTGCCGCCGCGGGCTTCGACCACCGGCTGCCCGAGCTCTTCGGCGGCCACCCGCGCGAGCACTACGCCCGTCCCGTCCCGTACCCGGCGTCCTGCCGCCCGCAGGCCTGGGCCGCCGCCTCCGCCGTGACGGTCCTCCAGTCGCTGCTCGGCCTGGAGGCCGACGCACCGGGCCGCCGGCTGACGGTCCGGGCGCGGGTGCCCGCCGGGTACGAGTCGCTGCGGATCGAGGGGCTGACGGTGGCCGGACTGCCGATCGAGGTGACCACCGACCACACCGGCGCGGTCCGGCTGCGGGCGCCCGAGGGCTTCACGGTCACCGTGGTCGACTGACCGGCGGCACCGCGGTGCGCCGACGGCGCTTCGGTCGCGCGGAACACAGGT
>NZ_JBHVEU010000694.1:0-2757 GCF_042802075.1 Kitasatospora sp. NPDC057518 | reverse complement strand
GGCTCTACGTCTGCGGAATCACCCCCTACGACGCCACTCACCTGGTTCGCTCCCGCCGCCCCCCGCGCCGGTGCGGGCCGGGTCGGCTGGCCCCCGCGCTGGCTGGTGCGGGTGCGCTCGGTTTCTCACCGACCTTTCACGAACATACGGTTGACAGGCGGTCAGATGATGGGAAGTCGCGGAGGATAGCGCCGTGACCATGTCATGGTCAAGGTCTATCTTTTCCGTGCACGCTTGGATCAAATGACGTCCACCTGTCTTTCATTTTGGTTTGCCGGGCTTTGGCCAAGAGCTGGGCCCTGGTCGGGGAGGACGTCACAACGTTGAAGAACACCAGGAGAACCGCTGCGGCTGCCACGGCCGCAGCGGTCATAGTCGCGCTCGGCACGGGCCTGTTCCCGGCCTCCGCCGTCGCCGCCGGCTCGGCCCCGGTCCCGCGGGACCCGGCCGACGCCGTCCAGAACACCGAGCACAACCTTCCGGGTCCGCTGACCGCGAAGGTGGAGGCGGAGCAGAAGGCCGCCACCGAGAAGCTCCTCAACGGCACCGCCGAGGTCGAGCAGCACAACGGCAGCACCAGCGTGAAGCTCGGCAAGGACAAGTACGTCGAGCTCGCTCGCGAGCGCACGGACAAGATCTTCACCATCCTGGTCGACTTCGGTGACCAGGTGGACAACACCACCAAGACGCCGGACGGCAAGGTCAAGTACGGCGGCGAGGCCGGCCCCAAGCACAACGAGATCGAGAAGCCGGACCCGGCCACCAACAACTCGACCGAGTGGCAGGCCGACTACAACCAGCAGCACTACCAGGACCTGTACTTCGCCAAGGACAAGCCCTCGCTGAAGACCTACTACGAGAAGCAGTCCTCGGGCCGCTACTCGGTCGACGGCGTGGTCTCGGACTGGGTCCGGGTGCCGTGGAACGAGGCCCGGTACGGCTCCGACTACTGCGGCTCCAACGTCTGCGCCAGCGCCCAGGACCTGATCCGCGACGCCGTGGACATCTGGTACAAGGACCAGCAGGCCAAGGGCCAGACCGAGGCCCAGATCAAGGCCACGCTGGCCCAGTACGACCAGTGGGACCGCTACGGTTCGCACCACGACGGGAACTTCAACCAGCCCGACGGGTACATCGACCACTTCCAGATCGTGCACGCCGGCGAGGACAAGTCGGCCGGTGGCGGCAAGCAGGGCAGCAAGGCCCTGTGGGCGCACCGCTCGTACGTCTACGGCAACCTGCAGGGCACGGCCGGTCCCGAGGGCAACAAGCTCGGCGGCGTCCAGGTCGGCAACAGCGGCCTGTGGATCGGCGACTACACGATGCAGCCGGAGAACGGCGGCCTCGGCGTCTTCGCCCACGAGTACGGCCACGACCTCGGTCTGCCGGACCTCTACGACACCGCCGGCAAGGGCATCGACAACTCGGTCGGCTTCTGGTCGCTGATGTCCTCCGGTTCCTGGCTCGGCGAGGGCAAGGACAGCATCGGCGACATGCCGAACGACCTCGACGCCTGGAGCAAGTACAAGCTGGGCTGGCTGAAGGCCGACCACGCCAAGGCGGGCACCGAGTCGACCCACCACATCGGCCCGGCGGAGTACAACAGCAACCTGCCGCAGGGTCTGATCGTCGACCTGCCGAAGAAGAGCATCACCACCGAGATCAACAAGCCGTTCGGCGGCACCGGTGAGTGGTGGAGCGGCAGCGCCGACAACCTGAACGTCACGCTCACCCGTGACATCGACCTGACCGGCAAGACCAAGGCCAGCATCAACGCCAAGGCCTGGTACGAGCTGGAGCAGGACTTCGACTACGCGTTCGGCGAGGTCTCCACCGACGGCGGCAAGACCTGGACCGTCGTCGACGGCACCTGGAACGGGACCGCGCTGCCGCGCGAGAACGGCCGTCCGGCCATCAGCGGCCAGGTGGCCGCCTGGGGCGACCTGTCCTTCAACCTGGACGCCTACGCGGGCCAGAAGGTCAAGTTCCGCTACCACAACACCACCGACGGCGGCCTGCACTTCCGCGGCCTGACGCTGGACAACATCGCGGTCGTCGCCGACGGCGCCACCGTGTTCAGCGACGACGTCGAGAACGGTGACAACGGCTGGGTGGCCGACGGGTTCTCCCGCTTCGGCGGCTCGTACACCAAGGACTACGCGCAGTACTACATCGCGGAGAACCGGCAGTACGTGTCCTTCGACCAGACCCTGAAGACCGGCCCGTACAACTTCGGCTTCGCCGACAAGCCGAACTGGGTCGAGCACTACTCGTACCAGCCCGGCCTGCTGATCTGGTACTGGGACGAGTCGCAGACCGACAACAACGTCAGCGCCCACCCGGGCCAGGGCCTGATCCTGCCGGTCGACTCGCACCCGGCTCCGCTGAAGTGGACCGACGGCACCCTGATGCGTCCGCGCATGCAGGGCTACGACTCCACCTTCGGCTCGCGCCGCACCTCCGGTCTGACCCTGCACAAGGCCGGCGTCGAGACCGTCATCCCGAAGGCCAAGGGCGTCGACGAGTTCAACGACCTGAAGTCGTGGTGGAACAAGGACAACCCGTACAGCGGTGTCAACGTCCCGAAGACCGGGACCAGCATCGAGGTCGAGAACGAGTCCTCGAACTACCTGGAGACCTGGATCCGGGTCCGCCCGGTCGACAACTTCTGATCGTCACCCCCCGGGTAGCGATCGGCCTGTGACCAGGCAGCTCTGACAACTCCACGTCCGGCCCGTCCCCGCAGCGCGCGGGGGC
>NZ_JBHVEU010000693.1:0-2763 GCF_042802075.1 Kitasatospora sp. NPDC057518 | reverse complement strand
CGCCGACGGCCGCATCGTCGACGAACTCCACCAGCCCACCGCCGACACCGTCCTGGACCGCATGCGCCGCTTCGACGCCAAGGGCCGCACCAGCTGATCCGGCCCACCGAGGCCCGAAGCCACCCGTCCCCCGAGTACCCCCAGGACTGACACTCCCTCATGTTCCGCACCGCACTGCGCAATGTGCTCGCCCACAAGGGCCGGCTGCTGATGACGGTACTGGCCGTCATGCTCGGCACCGCCTTCGTGTCCGGCACGCTGGTCTTCTCCGACACCTTCGGCAACGCGCTGAGGACCCAGAACTCCAAGAGCTACACCGACGTCGCCGTCACGGTCGCCGACCGCGAGGCCCGCAACCTCAGCGACGACGACGGCGGCCGGATCGCCGGCCCGACCCTCACCGAGGAGACCCGCACCAAGGTCGCCGCGGTGCCCGGCGTCGCCGAGGTCCGCGGCGTGGTCAGCGGCTTCGCCGGCATCGCCGACACCAAGGGCGCGCTGATCGGCAACGGCTTCTCCACCACCGGCACCAACTACGTGCCGGGCGCCGACGGCACCGACCCGCGCTACCCGCTGGTCGAGGGCCGCGGCCCGAAGGACGCCACCGAGATCGCGCTGGACCGCAAGACCGCCGACAAGGGCGGCTACAAGGTCGGCGACACCGTCCGGGTCGCGGTCAACGGCCCGGTGATGAAGCTCAAGCTCACCGGCACCCTGACCACCAACGACCCGCGCGTGGTGGCCGGCGGCTCGCTCGCCGCCTTCGACACCGCCACCGCCCAGCAGCTCTACCTGACCCCGGGCCGCTACGCCGAGCTGGACGTCAGGTCCAAGCCGGGGACCGACGACGCCGCGCTGCTCACCGCCGTCAAGCAGGCCGTCCCGCAGGGCGACTCCATCGAGGCGAAGACCGGCCGCGAACTCGCCGCCGAGCAGGACGAGATGATCCGGAAGGGCACCACCGTCCTGACCACCGTCCTGATGGGCTTCGCGGGCATCGCGCTGTTCGTCGGGATCTTCATCATCGCCAACACCTTCACCATGCTGGTCGCCCAGCGCACCAAGGAGCTGGCGCTGCTGCGCGCCGTCGGCGCCACCCGCCGCCAGATCACCCGCTCGGTGCTGATCGAGGCCGTGCTGGTCGGCCTGACCGCCGCGGTGACCGGCCTGCTGGCGGGCATCGGCATCGCCGCCGGACTCAAGTCGCTGCTCAACGGCCCGATGGACGCCAACCTGCCGGACGGCCCGCTGATCATCGCCCCGACCACGGTGGTCGCCGCGCTCGCGGTCGGCGTGCTGGTGACGGTGCTGGCCGCCTGGCTGCCCGCCCGCCGGGCCTCCCGGATCGCCCCGGTGGCGGCGATGAGCTCGGCCGAGCAGCCCGCGACCCAGAAGGGCCTGCGGATCCGCAACACCATCGGCCTGCTGTTCTCCCTGGCCGGCCTCGCCGCGCTGGCCGGCGGTGTGGCCGGCAAGGAGGTCAAGCTGGTCGGCCTCGGCGCCGGCACGCTGCTGATCGGCGTGTTCGTGCTGACCCCGCTGCTGTCCCGGCCGCTGATCGCGCTGTTCGCCCCGCTGCTGCGCGCCGTGTACGGCGCCCCGGGCAAGCTGGCCCAGGAGAACGCGGTCCGCAACCCGCGCCGCACCGCCGCGACCGCCTCGGCGCTGACCATCGGCGTCACCCTGATCACCTCGCTGACGGTGATCGGCGCCTCGGTGAACCAGGCCGTGGACAAGGCCGCCGAGACCGACCTCAAGGCCGACTACACCGTCGCCATGCAGAACTTCTCGAAGCTCTCCCCCGAGGTCGCCGCCCAGATCGCCAAGGCGCCCGGCGTCAGCGTGATCAGCGCCGAGCGCAACGTCACCGTCAAGACGGGGCAGAACGGCGAGGACAGCGAGTGGATGACTGCGGTGGACGCCGCGACCATCGACCAGGTGGCCACCGTCAAGGTCAAGGAGGGCTCCCCGGACGCCCTCAAGCAGGGCAGGCTGCTGGTCAGTTCGGGCCGCGCCGAGCGCGCCGGCTACAAGGTCGGCGACACCCTCGCCGTCACCTACCCGGACGGCGCCAAGGGCTCGCTGACCGTCGGCGGCATCCTGGAGGCCAACACCGCGCTGGCCTCGGTCATCGTCCCGGAGGCCGTGGTCGCCCCGCACCTGGCGCCCGCCACCGGCCTGGAGAAGGTCCTGGTCAAGGGCACCAACGGCGCGACCGAGGAGCTGAAGCAGGCGCTGCGCGACGCGACCGGCGGCAACCCGCTGATCGCGGTCAAGGGCGCGAAGGAGATCAAGGCGGAGAACCGCCAGATGATCACCGGCATCCTGAACATGATGTACGGGCTGCTCGGCATGTCCGTGGTCATCGCGGTGCTCGGCGTGGTCAACACCATGGCCATGTCGGTGTTCGAGCGCCGCCGGGAGATCGGCATGCTGCGGGCGATCGGCCTGGACCGGCTCGGCATCCGCCGGATGGTCCGGCTGGAGTCGCTGCTGATCGCGCTGTTCGGCGGGCTGGTGGGTGTCGGACTCGGCATCCTGGTCGCCTGGGCGGGTGTGCGCACGCTGGCGGACAGCCTCAAGGACATCACCACCGTGGTGCCGCCGGTGCAGACCGTCGGCTTCCTGCTCGCGGCCGCCGTGATCGGCCTGCTGGCCGCGCTCTGGCCGGCCCACCGGGCGGCGAAGCTGGACATCCTGGACTCGATCAAGAGCCAGTAGTCCGGGCCCGGAACAGATGGAGCCCCCGGGGCGGTTCGGAAG
>NZ_JBHVEU010000692.1:0-2774 GCF_042802075.1 Kitasatospora sp. NPDC057518 | reverse complement strand
TTCGACGTGGACCTCCCCGCGCAGAGCCTCTACATGTCGCAGTCCGGGCAGCCTCAGCCGTTCGGTCGGCCGCCCGGCGGTCGCCTCCACCAGCGGCGGGGCGAGGCCGCAGGGCCGTGGCTGTGCTTGGCTCATGGCGGCGATTATGTCCTTGGCCGGGACCTGTCACCATCGGATATCCCTCTGGTGGCGGGCGCGTCCCCCCGGTGGCGGGCGCGCCCGGCCGCACCCCGGCGCGTCAGAGCCGGACCATCACCTCGTCGAGCTCCTTGCGCCGCAGGTCCGGCACGCGCGCCCCCTCGGCCGGGTAGCCGACCGGGATGACGTACGCGGCGCGTTCCTCCGCCGGGCGGTCGCACACCTCGTTGAGGAACTTCATCGGGCTCGGGGTGTGGGTCAGCGTGGCCAGGCCGGCCTGGTGCAGCGTGGCCAGCAGCAGCCCGACCGCGATCCCCACCGACTCCTTGGTGTAGTACGGGCGCGGCGACTCGGGGCCCTTGTGCACCTCGAACACCACGATCACGGCCGGCGCGTCCTCCAGGAACGGCTTGCGCCAGTCGGTGCCGATCGGGGCGAGCGCGGCCAGCCACTCCTCGGACGCCCGGTGGCCGTAGAACTCGCGCTCCTCGGTCTCGGCCGCCTCGCGCAGCCGCCGCTTGCGCTCCGGGTCGGTGATCACCACGAACCGCCAGGGCTGGACGTGCGCGCCGCTGGGCGCGGTGGAGGCGGTCCGGACCGCCCATTCGACCACCCCGTCCGGGATCGGGCGGGTGGAGTAGTCGCGGACGGTCCGGCGCTGCGCCATCACGTCGTGGAAGGACCTGCTGCGGGCCTCGGCCTCGTGGGCGGGCACCGTCATGGGGGTGAGCGGGACGGTCGGGTGGGACGTCCCCGCCACGGCGCTGTCAGTGCTGTCAACCATGGCGCACAGCACAGCACATGACGGCCCCTCCGGGAGGGGGTTTCCGGGAAGAGGTAGAGACCAATCCCCGGAGACCGATCCCGGAGGTCAATCCCCGGAGGCCGATCCGGCCGGCGGCCGATCCCGTTCCCCGGGCCCGGCAACCCCTACAGCTCGTGCGCCCGCCCGTCCCGGACCTCGATCCGCCGGTTCACCGCCACCGTGTCCAGCATCCGCCGGTCGTGGGTGACCAGCAGCAGGGTGCCGGTGTACGAGCCGAGCGCGGACTCCAGCTGCTCGATCGCGGGCAGGTCCAGGTGGTTGGTGGGCTCGTCCAGCACCAGCAGGTTGACCCCGCGGGCCTGCAGCAGCGCCAGCGCGGCCCGGGTGCGCTCACCGGGGGAGAGGGTGCCGGCCGGGCGCAGCACGTGCACCGCCTTGAGGCCGAACTTGGCCAGCAGGGTGCGCACGTCCTCCGGCGCGAGCTCCGGCACGGCGGCCGCGAAGGCCTCCAGCAGCGGCTCCCCGCCGAGGAACAGCCCGCGCGCCTGGTCCACCTCGCCGACCACCACGCCGGAGCCCAGCGAGGCGCTGCCGCCGTCGAGTTCGAGCCGGCCGAGCAGGGCGGCCAGCAGCGTGGACTTGCCCGCGCCGTTGGCGCCGGTGATGGCGACCCGGTCGGCCCAGTCGATCTGCAGGTCCACCGGTCCGAAGGAGAAGTCGCCGCGCTTGGCGACGGCCGCGCGCAGGGTGGCCACCACCGAGCCGGAGCGCGGCGCGGTGGCGATCTCCATCCGCAGCTCCCACTCCTTGCGCGGCTCCTCGACCACGTCCAGCCGCTCGATCATCCGCTGGGTCTGCCGGGCCTTGGAGGCCTGCTTCTCGGTGGACTCGGTGCGCTTCGCCTTGGCGTTCTTGTCGTTGTCGCTGCTCTTGCGGCGGGCGTTGCGGACGCCGTGCTCCATCCAGTTGCGCTGCATCTGGCCCCGGGCCTCCAGCGAGGCCTTGGTGTCGGCGTACTCGTCGTACTCCTCGCGGGCGTGCCGGCGGGCCACCGCCCGCTCCTCCAGGTACGCCTCGTAGCCGCCGCCGTACAGGTTGACCTGCTGCTGGTGGAGGTCCAGCTCCAGCACCTTGGTCACGGTGCGGGCCAGGAACTCGCGGTCGTGGCTGATCAGCACGGTGCCCGTGCGCAGGCCCTTGACGAAGGACTCCAGTCGCTCCAGGCCGTCCAGGTCGAGGTCGTTGGTGGGCTCGTCGAGCAGGAAGACGTCGTAGCGGGAGAGCAGCAGCGAGGCGAGGCCGGCCCGGGCGGCCTGGCCGCCGGACAGGGCGGTCATCGGCAGGTCCAGCGAGACCTTCAGCCCGAGCGAGTCGGCGACCTCCTCGGCGCGCTCCTCCAGGTCGGCGCCGCCGAGGTCCAGCCAGCGCTCCAGGCCGACGGCGTACGCGTCGTCGGCGCCCGGCCGGCCCTCGACCAGGCCCTCGGTGGCCTCGTCCAGCGCGGCCTGCGCGGCCGCCACACCGGTGCGGCGGGCCAGGAAGTCGCGCACCGACTCGCCCTCGCGCCGCTCCGGCTCCTGCGGCAGGTGGCCGACGTTGGCGCTCGCCGGGCTCAGCCGCAGCGAGCCGCCCTCGGGGGTGTCCAGGCCGGCCAGCAGCCGCAGCAGGGTCGACTTGCCGGCGCCGTTCACGCCGACCAGGCCGATCACGTCGCCGGGGGCGATGACCAGGTCCAGGCCGGAGAAGAGGGTGCGTTCGCCGTGGCCGGCGCTGAGGTCCTTGACTACGAGTGTGGCGCTCATGATGAGCCCGATTGTAGGAGGAGCCGGGCGTCCGGCCGAAAAGACGGGGGCCGCGGCCGTCGCGGCCG
>NZ_JBHVEU010000691.1:0-2816 GCF_042802075.1 Kitasatospora sp. NPDC057518 | reverse complement strand
CCAGGTGACCTGGTCGGCGCCCGTGACGAACACCCGTGCGGGCCGTTCCGCTACGCGGCGGTCTGCAGTTCCCGGACCGGGACGGCGTGGACCACGGCCGGGGCCGCGTTGTCCTGCTCCGGCGTGAGGTACGGGCGCAGCCGCAGCGCCAGGACGACGATCAGCACCGTGGAGCCCGCCATGGCCGCCAGGTAGAGCGGCCAGGCGCCGGAGCCGACCAGCAGCACGCCGACGGCGGGGCCGACCGCGATCGCGATCTGCTTCACCAGGGAGTACCCGGCGTTGTAGGTGCCGAGCAGCCGGGCCGGGGCGAGGTCCGCGACGATCGGGCCCATGGTGGGCGCGAGCAGCGACTCGCCGACGCCGAAGAGGGCGTAGATCGAGACGATGGCGACCGTGGCGGCCATGGTCTCCGTCCGGATCAGGCCGGCCACCAGGGCCATCGCCCAGGCGCCGAGCCAGACCACGCCGGCCGCGGCCATCGCGGTGGTGCGGCGGCGGCGCGCGGTGATCCGCACCATGAACATCTGCAGCACCACGATGGTCAGCGCGTTGGCGCCGATCGCGAAGCCCAGGGTGGAGGGCGCGGTGCCGACGGTGGAGGTGGCGAAGGCCGCGACACCGGACTCGAACTGGCCGTAGCAGGTGAAGAAGATCAGCCCGGCGAGCAGGCAGAGCCGCAGCATCGCCTTGTCGGCGACCAGCGCGCGCAGGCCGGTCGGGCCGTCGGCCTTCTCGTGGACGGCGGTCAGCTGGACCTTGGATATCCGGGCGGTGCCGGTGACCAGGGCGAGGCCGAGGAACGTCGCCGCCTCGATGGTGAACAGCCGGGTGAGGCTGGCCGGGTCGGACACGTTCACGATCTGCCCGCCGACCAGCGCACCGATGCCCATGCCCAGGTTGACCAGGGTGAACTGGAGCGCGAAGGCACGCGAGCGGGTGGCGGCCGTGGAGCAGCGGACGATCATCGTGGCGAGCGCCGGCTGGCAGGTGGTGACACCCGCGCCGAACAGGAAGGCGGAGACCAGCAGGGCCGGGGTGCCGGTGGCGTGGCCGAAGGCGAACGCGCCGGTGGCGGCGAGCGCCGTACCGGCCAGCAGCACCGGGCGGGGGCCGTACTTGTCGATGCCGCGGCCGATGAACGGGAGGACGGCGAGGGCCGCCAGCGCGAAGAGGGTGAACACCATCCAGGCGACCATCGACCCCAGCCCGCGCACCTGGTCCACGTACACGAACATGTACGGCATCGTGAACCCGCTGCCGAACGCACTGAGTGCGTTGCCGATCTGGACGCGGCGCAGCGGGCCGCCCGCTCCACGCCGCTGCCTCTGCTGCTTCACCGTGCCGGTCACCGTGCACATCCCTTCCTGGTTTCAACTGGATACTCTTAAGTCCAGAAGATTTCAGAGCTAAAGTTTGACGAGATAAAGTCTTAGCACCGGAAGAGTGCGGAGTCAAAGGCTTAAGGAGTGCACGCTCGTGCGACACTGGTCCGCATGACTACGGACAAGCCGCGGCCGGCCACTGACAAGCCCGCCCCGGCCACCCCCCTGGAGTTCGGCATCGCCGAGCAAGTGGCCCTCTACCAGCGGGAGTTCCCCACGGTCGACCCCCAGGTGGAGACCATCGTGCAGACCCTCAACCGGGTCTCCCGGCGGATGGGCGTGGCGTACGACCGCCAGCTGACTGTGCTCGGAATCACCTCCGCCGAGTGGGAGGTGCTCAAGGCCCTGGTGGTCGCCGGCAGCCCGTACCAGCTGGGGCCGGGCGAGCTGGCCAAGCGGCTCGGGCTCACCCCGGCGGCGATGACGCACCGGATCGACCGGATGGTCGCCGACGGCCTGGTCACCCGGGAGCGGGACGAGAACAACCGGGTGCGGGTGATCATCGAGCTGACCGAGACCGGTCGGGACAAGTGGCTGGAGTCGATGCGGATGGCGGCGGTGTTCGAGGAGGAGCTGCTCCAGGACGTCGCGGGCGAGGACCGCGCCGCACTCTCCGCGATGCTGGGCCGGATGCTGCGGCGGATCGAGGAGAGCCGGCCGGACGCCCCCGGCCGCACCGCCGGCCAGGCGTAGCCCGGCACTGGGAACACAAAGGAGCCCGGGGCCGGGAACGCGGACGAGTCCGGCCCGCCGGATAGTCGTTAGCTTCCAACCCTTCGATATGACAATCTGCCTGGCTCTGGAATGATCCTGATGCTCCGTTACCGATTGGGCTCCACCATGCAGATCAAGCGCACCTCCGCCCTGCTCGCCGCCGTCGTCGCGGCCGGACTGGGGCTCACCGCCTGCAACAGCGACGGTTCGTCCACCGCCGCCCCGAGCACCGCCGCGAGCACCCCCGCGGCGGCCGCTCCGACGACCCCGGCCGCTGCATCCTCCGCCCCGGCGACCGGTGCCCCGGCCGCCACTCCGTCCGCTCCGGCGGCGGGCGGGACCGCACCCGCCACCGCGGTCCAGAACGGCAAGACCAGGCCCGCCGACCTTCCCGCCGACATCCCGCTCCCCACCGGGAAGATCACCACGGTCAACGGCGCTACCGGCGGCTACCTCATCACCTGCGAGGCCACCGACGGCGACCTCGCCGCGTACCAGGCGGCGCTCAAGGCCGCCGGCTTCGAGGTGTCCCCGGTGGGCGACGGTTCGGTCCTCGCCGAGAAGGGCGAGAGCAACCTGCTGATCACCAGCTCGTCGACCACGATCACGGTCACCTACGCCAAGATCTGAGCGGCCCGAAACAGCGGGCGGCCCCCGGGGGGGGGCGTGCCGGGGCCGGGGCCCCCCCGGGGGGGGGGGGGGGGCGGGCGGGCCCCC
>NZ_JBHVEU010000690.1:0-2823 GCF_042802075.1 Kitasatospora sp. NPDC057518 | reverse complement strand
GCCCGTCCCGCCGGAGCGGGGACGGGCAGGACGCGGGGGGCGGGCCGCCGCACCACACAAGGGGTCGGCACCGCGGGCGCGGTGCCGGCCGGTCAGACGAGGGCGGCGAGCGCGGCCTCGTAGTTCGGCTCGTCGGCGATCTCCGCGACCAGCTCGGTGTGCAGGACGGTGTCGTTCTCGTCCAGGACGACGACCGCGCGCGCCGTCAGCCCGGCCAGCGGACCGTCGGCGATCGCCACACCGTAGACGTCGTGGAAGTCCCGCCCGCGCAGGGTGGACAGCGTCTTGACGTTCTCCAGGCCCTCCGCGCCGCAGAACCGGGCCTGCGCGAACGGCAGGTCCGCCGACACGCACAGCACCACGGTGTTCTCCAGCGAACCCGCCTTGGCGTTGAACGTGCGCACCGAGGTCGCGCAGGTCGGGGTGTCGATGCTGGGGAAGATGTTCAGGACCTTGCGCCGACCCGCGAAGTCCTTCAGCGACACGTCCGCGAGCCCCTCGCCGACCAGCGTGAACGACGGCGCCTGGCTGCCGGCGGCCGGCAGCGCGCCACCGACCTGCACCGGGTTCCCCTTCAGCGTGACCTGAGCCATGAAAAGCCTCCTACCAGCAGTGTGTACGGGATGCAACGCCGCCGATCCTACTGCCCGCCCCCACCCCCGCCCGGGGCGACCACCAATACCGGACACCCCGACCGGCCGGAACAGGAAACGGCAGCGGGAAGCGGGAACAGGGACCCGGACAGGGAAGCGGCGAACCGGCCCGCACGGGGCCCACCCCGCGGGCCCCGCCGCACGGACCGTCAACCCGCCCACCACACGCCCCCGCCCGCCGCACGGCCGCGCCCGTCCCCGCCCGCCGTACGGCCGCGCCCTGCGCCGGTGGTGTCCGGCCGCCCCCTGGCCGGGACCGGCCCGGCGTTCCCGGCGGACGGGGGCGGGGTGACGGCGGGCCGGGACCTGCCGCCCGGTCACGGGGGAGGCGGCACCCGCGGGCGCGCCTGCCGCCGCGGTCCCGGCCGCCGTCGCCGTCGGGCCCTGTCCGCTGCCGTAGCGCGGTCCCCCCGTGCCCCGCTGCGCCCCGCCGCGCACCCCGGGGGCGGTGACCTCCCCTCACCCCCTCCCGCTCCGGGGTCAGGCGCCGTCCGCCGCGGGCACGGTGAACCGCAGCCCGGTCAGTTCCTGCGACACCTCCCACAGCCGCCGGCCCGCCCGCGGGTCCTGGGCGCGAGGGGCGGGCGAGGTCAGCGCCGGGGCCCCGCGCAGTTCGCCCGGTCCGCCAGGCCCGTACAGCTCCCCGCCGCGCACCCCGGGGGCGGTCGCCGCGTGCAGCTGCGCCAGCGCCCCGCGGGCGGGCGTCTGCGCGAGCGGGCGCAGCAGGTGCCCGAACAGCAGCCGCACCGGTGCGACGGCGCCGGCGCGGGGCAGGGCGGTGGCGGCGTAGCCGGGGTGGGCGAGCACGCTGCGCACGGGGCTGCGGGCGGCGCTCAGGCGGCGGTGGAGTTCGAGGGCGAAGAGGGCGTTGGCGAGTTTGGACTGGTTGTAGTGGCCCATGGGGGAGTAGGCGCGCTCGCCGGTGAGGTCGTCGAAGTCGATGCGGGCGCGGCGGTGGTTGGCGGAGGTGACGGTGACCACGCGCGGGTCGCGGCCCTGGGCGAGCAGGTCGATCAGGTGGGCGGTGAGGGCGAAGTGGCCGAGGTGGTTGACGGCGAACTGGAGCTCGTGGCCGTGCGGGGTGAGGGTGCGCGGGGGTGCCATGACGCCGGCGTTGTTGACCAGGACGTCGGGGTGGACGCCGTCGGCGCGCAGGCGGGTGGCGAAGGCGTGTACGGAGTGGGGGTCGCCGAGGTCCAGGCGGCGTACCTCCAGGCGGGCGGCGGGGTGGGCGGCGCTCACGCGGGCCGCGGCGCGCCGGCCCTTGTCCTCGTCGCGTACGGCGAGTACGACGCGGGCGCCGCGGCGGGCGAGGGCGTCGGTGGTGGCCAGGCCCAGGCCGCTCGCGGCGCCGGTGACGACGAACACCCGCCCGTCCAGGTCCGGTTGCGGCTCCGGGCCGGGGCCCGGCCCGGGGGCGGGGGCGGGGCTGTGGTCGGGGGTGTGGTTGCTTCGGGGCGTACGACTCATACGGCTCAAGGTGCCCTTCCTGTCACCAAGTGTCAAGGTGGGCATTGGGCGTCGTGTGTGGCGTGGGGGCTAGGATGGGGCGGTGACCTCCCGACCCGCCGCCACCCTGGCCCAGCGCAAACGCCAGCTCGTGGCCGACGAGCTGACGCGGGCGGCGCTGGAGCTGCTGGCGGGCGGCGGGTTCGACGCCGTCACGGTGGACGAGATCGCCACCGCCGCGGGGGTGTCCAAGCGGACGTTCTTCCGCTACTTCGCGTCCAAGGAGGACGTGGTCGTCCGGTTCCTGGGCGCGCTCGGCGCGGCGATGCGCGAGGAGCTGGCCCGCCGCCCGGCGGGGGAGGCGCCCTCGGTGGCGCTGCGGCACGCGGTGTGGCGCAGTGTCGAGGACTGCGCCGGCCACGAGGATCGCGCCCGCCAGGTGGTGCGGCTGGTCCTGTCCACCCCCGCCCTGCTCGCGCGCTTCCTGGAGCGCCAGGCGCAGTGGCGCGACGACCTCGCCGAGGAGCTCGCCGCCCGCCTCGGCCTGGACGCCGGGCGCGAGCTGTACCCGCGGCTGGCCGCGGACATGGCGCTGGCGGCCTTCCACACGGTGCTCCAGCGCTGGAGCGCCGACGACGGCGCTGCCGGTGGCCGGGCCCGTGACCGCGTGATCGACGAGCGGTCCCCGCACCCCGGCGCGATGCTGGAGGGGTGAGGGAGG
>NZ_JBHVEU010000689.1:0-2848 GCF_042802075.1 Kitasatospora sp. NPDC057518 | reverse complement strand
CGCCCGCTCTCAGCTGAGACCGGGCGGCCGGGGCCGAGTGATTTCGCCGCTGCGTACGGTGAAGGGCAGGACCGAATGACGGAATGGCGCCTTACCCGATCATTGGTATGACTGTCACAATGCGGCCGTGCACAGATCAACGGCCTCGCCCACCCTCCCTTCGGGCAGAACCCTCGGCCTCGGCCTCGCGCTCGTCTCCGCCTTCGCCTTCGGCGGCTCCGGCACCGCGGCCAAGCCGCTGATAGAGGCCGGACTCTCCCCCCTGCACGTGGTGTGGCTCCGCGTCACCGGGGCGGCGGTGGCACTCCTCCCGATCGCCTACCGGCACCGGGACGCCGTCCTGCGCCGCCCCGGCCTGCTGCTCGGCTTCGGCCTGCTCGCCGTGGCGGGCGTCCAGGCCTGCTACTTCGCGGCGATCTCCCGCATCCCGGTCGGCGTCGCCCTGCTCATCGAGTACCTCGGCCCGCCACTGCTGATCGGCTACGTCAAGTTCGTCCAGCGCAAGCCGATCACCCGCGGCGCGGCCATCGGCGCCGGCGTCGCGGTGGCCGGGCTGGCCTGCGTGGTCGAGGTCTGGAACGGTCTGAGCTTCGACGCGCTGGGCGTGCTGTTCGCCCTCGGCGCGGCCTTCTGCCAGGTCGGCTACTTCGTGCTCGCCGACGCCGGCCGGCACGGCGACCGCCCGGTCGACCCGCTCGCCGTCAGCGCGTTCGGGCTGCTCGTCGGCGCGGTGCTGCTCACCGTCCTCACCCGGCCGTGGCAGGCCGACTGGAGCCGGCTCGGCGGGTCGGTGGTGATGAACGGGCACACCCTGCCCGCGTTCGTCCCGGCCGCGTGGATGGTCCTGATCGCGACCGTGCTCGCCTACCTGACCGGGGTGATCTCGGTCGGCTACCTCTCGCCGCCGATCGCCGGGGTGGTCGCCAACCTGGAGGCCGTGGTCGCCACCGTGACGGCCTGGGTGCTGCTCGGCGAGCACCTCGGGGTGCCGCAGATCGCGGGCGGCCTGCTGGTGCTGACCGGCGCCTTCGCGGCGCAGGCGAGCAAGCCCGCGGAGGCGGGTTCGGGGACGGCTTCAGGGACGGGCTCGGGAACGGGTTCGGGCTCGGGTTCAGACGCGGGGGCCGACGGCCCTGGAGCCGCCGGGCCCGGGGCCCCCGACCGGGTGGCCGCCGAGCGCGGGATCAGCGGCCGGTCCAGCCGAACCAGTCGAGGTGACTGAGCGGCCACACGACGGCCGACACCGGGCCGACCACGTTGTCCACCGGCACGGCGCCGCCGCCCGGGCCGTGCTGGTGGTACCGGGAGTCCGCGGAGTCGCTGCGGTGGTCGCCCTCGACCCAGACGTAGCCCGAAGGCACCTTCACCGGCCCGAAGTCCAGCCCGGCGCAGGAGTCGTCCCCGGGGTGCAGGTACGGCTCGTCGACCTTCCGCCCGTCGACGGTCAGCGTGGTGCCCTCGCACTGCACGGTCTGGCCGCCGGTCGCGATGACCCGCTTGACCAGGTAGTTGTCGTCCTTCGGCGGCACCAGGCCGACGAAGCTGAGCACCGAGCTCACCGCGTTGGTGACCGGGTTCGGGTCGGTCGGCTGCGGCGGCAGCCAGCCCCCCGGGTCCTTGAACACCACCGGCTGCCCCGGCTCCGGCTCCCAGCCGGTCAGCGGCGCCAGCTTGTTCACGCCGACCCGGTCGCCGATCCGCAGGGTGTTCTCCATCGAGCCGGACGGGATGGTGAACACCTGGAACAGGCAGGTCTTGATCAGCAGCGCGACCACCAGGCCGACCGCCGCCATCACCGGCAGCTCGATCCACCACGGCCGGGGACGCCGGCCCGCGCGGCGGTCCGTACGGCCGCGCGAACCGCGCGCCCGACGGCGGGCCTCGGCGCGGCCGCCGGACACCTCGTGGACGTTCGACGCGGAGCCGCTGGGGGCTCCGGCCCCGCTGGGCGTTTCGGGCAGGTTCACCGCCATCGTCGCTGCTCCACCTCTCCGGCTGGGGAAACCTGCACGCTACGCCAACCGTGGAGCCTGACGAAATCGGTCATTTAGCCGCCGCCGACATCGCCGGGTGTCCCGGAGGAGCCCTGGGGTCGCACCGGGGATCACCGGGGGTCACCTGGGAACGGCCGGGAGGGGCCGGGAACGACCGGGGCCCGCTGCCGGCGGTCTGCTCCGTCTCCGTCTCCGGGTGGGGTGCGGGCTCCGGGCGCGGGGGCCTCCGGCCTCCGGGCGTGCGGCCTCCGGCCCGGTCAGGCGCGGGCGATGGCCTCGTGGTGGCGGATGACCTCGGCGATGATGAAGTTCAGGAACTTCTCCGCGAAGACCGGGTCCAGCTTCGCCCCCGCCGCCAGCTCCCGCAGCCGCTTGATCTGGTCCCGCTCGCGCGCCGGGTCGGCCGGCGGCAGCTTGTGCTCGGCCTTGAGCCGGCCGACCCGCTGGGTCGCCTTGAAACGCTCGGCCAGCATGTGGACCACCGCGGCGTCGATGTTGTCGATGCTCTCGCGCAGGCTGGTCAGCTCAGCCCGTACGGCGTCGTCGATCCCCTGGGGCAGAGCGGCGTCGGGGGTCGTGGAGTGGTCCGTCATCGGGGCGGCTCCCGGTGTCTGGAGTGGGCGCCCGACCGTACGCCGGCCGGGCTCGGGCCCGGGCAAATCTAACAGGGCCCCCGCTCCGGCCCCGCACCGTCGAACAGAACCGTCCACGATCCGGACAGTGCCCCGGAGCCGCCCGCCGGCACCGCGCACCGCCTCCCCGCTGCGGCGTGACACGCCGCAGCGGGGAGGCCCCTGCCCGTAGGCTGGGGCCCGCATGACCGGAAGTGACCGCGCGAACACGCTCCCTCAGCA
>NZ_JBHVEU010000688.1:0-2851 GCF_042802075.1 Kitasatospora sp. NPDC057518 | reverse complement strand
TTGCTGGGCAGCAACGGCCCGAGGCCCACTGGGACCAGTCCCATGTCGAACCCATAAGAAGCCAGTCGAAGCCCAAGCTCAGCATTGCCGCGTCGAAGCTCTCCCACTCGCGCTCCGGTGCAGTGAAGTGCTCGTCGAAGTAGGCGCGGGTGAGGTCAGGCTCGTGCCGTTTTCGCAGTTCAGGGCCACAGTAGCGTTACGAGGCCGCCTGGAGCAGGGCCCCGTCCTGCCACTTGAGGATCTTGTCGAAGCTGACGATCGCCCCGCGCAGCGGGTGGTTGCGCAGCTGGACGTGGTCGGTGAGGGCGTGGATGAGGAAGAGGCCGCGGCCGGACTCGGCGGTGAGGTCAGGGAGGGTGTCCAGGTCGACCGGGCGCAGGGTGGGGACGCTGGGGCGACAGGGCAGGACGTGGGTGTCGTACGGGTGGCCGTCACGGCGGGGGCCGTACGCGGCGAGGACGCGGGCCGGGACGGTCGCGCGGCCGCGGCGGGTGCGGCGGGGCGCCCGGCCGGCCGCCGCCGGACGGGCCTGGTCCGGGGCGGGGGTGCGGCGGACGGCGGCGGCCCCGGCGGGGGCGGGGGCCGGCAGGCCGGGGCCCGAGTCGGTGACCTCGATCCGCAGCCGGTCGCCGCAGATCGAGGCGGTGACCTGGAAGCCGTCGTCGGGCCGCCCGGTGGCGCCGTGCTCGACGGCGTTGGCGCAGGCCTCGGTGAGGGCGACGCCGAGGTCGTCCGCGATCTGCGGGTCGACGCCCGCGGTCGCCATCGCACCGAGCAGGATGCGCCGGGCCAGCGGAACGCTGGCCGGGTCGCGCTTGAGGTGCAGAGTCCACCAGATGTCCACGGGAGGTCCCTCCTGGCTGCGGCTCCACATACAACTAGGTATCTCCGGGCGATTCCCCGGCGAACCGTGCCCGGGGGCCGCTACCGCCCGTTCGGCGGATGGACCGGGGGCCGGGGTCTGTGCCGGGCGACGCGTACGCCCCCTCGCACGCGCCGCCGAAAGGGGCATTCGTAGGGATTTCCCACCCTGCCCGTGTCGGCGGCGTACGCAATGAGAGGATGGCCCGGCCATGACTGCCCTCGCCGCCGCCCCGCTCCCGGGCGCCCCCGGACCGGCCCAGCCGGTGGGGTCCGCCGCCTGGGACCTGCGGCTTGCCCGGGCGGTCCCGTTCGCGCTGGTGTGCACCCTGATAGCCGCCGCCGGGCACGCCCTGGCGGGTGGCGGGAACGTGCCGCCGACCGCGCTGGCGCTGGGCTTCGCCGCGGTGCTGGCGTTCGCGGTGGTCTGCGGCGGGCGGGAGCGTTCGCTGGCGGCCATCGCCGGGGCGCTCGGCGCCGGGCAGCTCGGACTGCACTGCCTCTTCCACGGTTTCAACGGTTTCGGCGGCTCCATGGCCGGCATGCACCACGGCGGCTCCGGTCCGCTGACGGTGCCGCAGGTGGCCGGCCGGCTGATCTGCAACGAGGCCCGCCCCGGCACGCTGCTCGGCCTGCCGGGCAGCCCGTCCCCGGAGCAGCTGGTCTCCTCCGCGGGCCTGGACCCGCACGCGTTCGCCGCCGCGCCCTGGTGGCAGGCCGGGGTCTTCGGCATGACGCCGTCGATGCTGGCCGGGCACCTCGGCGCCGCGCTGGTCGCGGGCTGGTGGCTGCGGCGCGGCGAGGCGGCCCTGTGGCAGCTGCTGCGGGTGGCCGCCACGGCCGCCCGGGAGCACTGGGCGGCGCCGCTGCGTACGGCGTTCGCGCTGGTGGCCGCGTTGCTGCGCGGTCTGTTCGGGACGGCCGGCCCGGCCCGCCGGTTCGGTGCCCGGGGCGGGGAGAGCCCGCTCCCGGCGGGTGCCGTGCTGCGGCACAGCGTGGTGCGGCGCGGCCCGCCGTGCGGGGCCCTCGCGTACTGACCGGCGTTTCCTGGCGGCCTCGGCCGTCCCGGGTGCCCGGCGTGCGTACCGTCCGGCCGTTCCCCCGACCACCGGGGCGGCCCGAGGCTCCACCCCCGCGTCCCCACCCCCGCGGCCCCCGCGGCACGGCTCCCGTCCGTCGCCGGTTCCGGCTGCCGCCGAGCTCCGATCGGAGACCCGCATCATGCGTTCCCTTCCCGCCCGCCGTCTCGCCGCCGTCGCCCTCACCGCCGCCGCGTCCGTGGTGGCGCTGGCCGGCCCCGCCTTCGCGCACGTCACCGTGAACCCGGGTGCGGCCGCCCAGGGCGGCTACACGGCCGTCGACTTCCGGGTGCCGAACGAGAGCGACACGGCGGGCACGGTGAAGCTGGAGGTCAACCTCCCGCTGGACCACCCGCTGGCCTCGGTCCGGACCCTGCCGCTGCCGGGCTGGACCGCCGCGGTCGAGAAGGCCAAGCTCGACAAGCCGATCAAGGTGCACGGCAACGACGTCACCGAGGCCGTCTCCAAGATCACCTGGACCGCCGACGCCGGCACCAAGATCGCCCCCGGCCAGTTCCAGGAGTTCCGGGTCTCGCTCGGCCCGCTGCCGACCGACACCGACAACCTGGTCTTCAAGACCCTCCAGACCTACGACAACGGCGACATCGCCCGCTGGATCGACGAGACCAAGGACGGCCAGCCCGAGCCGGCCAAGCCCGCGCCCGTCCTGAAGCTCACCAAGGCCGCCGAGGGTGACGGCCACGGCGTCACCGCCTCCCCGGCCGCGGGCGCCCACGGGGGCAGCTCCGACCAGGCCGCCGCCGCCGGCGACGCCAAGTCCAGCGACTCCACCGCCCGCACCCTGGGCGTGGTCGGCATCGTCGTCGGTGTGATCGGCACCGCCGTCGGTGTGCTCGGCCTGCGCCGCTTTATATTAAACTCCGCCTCCTGACCACTAGACTGTTGGTCAT
>NZ_JBHVEU010000687.1:0-2860 GCF_042802075.1 Kitasatospora sp. NPDC057518 | reverse complement strand
GTCCCGCCCCTGTCGACCAGTGGGCGGGACGGCGGCATCCTGTCGTGTTAGCGCCACCCGGCGCGTTCCGGCGCCTTTAACGCGCTTAGCGCGTCACTATCCAGGACAGGCTCGCGGTCAGCTTCGCGCGCAGCGCGGGGTCCGCGACGGCCGGGGTCGGGTCGGTGGCGACCGCGGTGAGCACGTGCGGCCGGGAGCGCGGCCCGGTCAGCTTGAGCTCGGCCAGGTCCAGTGCGGTGCGGCCGCCCAGCCGGGGCAGCTCCTTCCCGTCCAGGTACCAGCGCAGCCGGGTGCCGGCCACCGGCAGGTCGACGGTGAGGCGGTCCGCGGCGGTGAGCCGACTGCCGTTGGCGGTGGGGCTGGTGAGCGGCGTGGCGTGGCGGTAGAAGCCGGCGATCATCGCCTCGCGCCCGGGCAGGTTGAACTCCCGTCCGAGCGAGCGCATGATCGAGTTCTCGGTCGGCCGGTAGAGCCCGGTCGGGTAGTAGCCGCCGCCCTCGTACGCGCCGACCGTGCCGCCGTCCGGCGAGGCCTGGCCCAGCCAGCGCGACCACTTGGTGCCCTGCTGGCGCATCCGGTCGGCGGTCAGGGTGCTGATATTGGCCTCGGTGGGCTCACTGCCCTGGTACGTCCCCTGGCCGTCGTACGCGTACTCGTCGGCCAGCTTGCCCAGCGAGTGCCCGGTCTCGTGCACTGCGATCTGCCCGGACTTCGCGTTGCCGCCCGCTACGGTGGCGATCCCCTCGTAGCCGAGCGGGGACTTGACGTCGTTGTAGCCGGCACCGCCGTACTTCGTGCTGTTGGCCACCACGAGCACCAGGTCCGCCTGTGGGGCCTTCGCCGCGTACGACTCGACCGCCTTCTCGTCCACGCAGAGCAGCCGTTCCACGCCGTCGCACCAGAAGTACGAGCCCAGCGCGGTGTGCCGCACCGTCCCCTGGTCCGGATCCCCGGTGACCCCGGACTCGGGCGATATCGCGGACACCGCCCAGACGTTGAACAGCGCGCGGTAGCTGGCGTAGGGCTCCACGGCGGTCATCTCGCGCCACTTCTGGGCCGCGTCCGCGCGGAACTTGTCCTGCTCCTGCGCGGTGTAACCGTCGCCGATCACCACCACGTCCAGCTTGGCGGCCGGCTCCCCGTTGCGGACCAGCGCCGTCACGTCGCCGTCGCCCCGCATCGGGGCCACGCCCTGGGCGCGGTCGGCGAGATAGGGGGAGACGGCCGGGGCCTGGGCCCGGGAGATGCCGCCGTCCTCGGCGAACACCTCCACCTGACGTGTCGACGGCTTGTCGCCCGCCGGACGGTTGTCGCCCGCCGGACGGGCCCCGGCGGGCGCGGCCCCCAGCACCGCACCGGCGAGTACGGTGGCGAGTAGGGCGGTGGCGGTTCTGACGGTGGTGCGGTGCACGGGGGTCCTTCCGGAGGGAACGGTCTGTGGCCTGCTCCCTTCCCATGGCGATAACCTGACAATCCTGCGTCAGTGCAAGCCGATTCCCGAACCCTCCGGTCACGCACCGGCCCGGGCCGGCCCGAAGGACAGGCGGCCGACCACCGCACAGGCCGCGACGGTGCTCAACCAGGCCAGGACGGCGACCGTGATCGTCACGGGGAACGACCACTGGAACGCCCCGATGAGGACGAGGGAACCGGCGAACGACCCGACGGTGAACACGATGCTCCCGACCTGCACCACGTCCCTGAGGCCCTCCCGGGACCGGTGCAGACCGTGGACGACCGCCGCACTGCCGACGCCGATCAGCAGCGCCACCCCGAGGACGGGCAGCCAGGGCAGCTGAGGCTTCACCGCCCGGTGGCCGCGGTACGAGATCTGCACGACCTCGCCCTTCCAGACCCCCACGTCGATCGTGGTGCCGACCTCCACCTCCTGGAAGAAGGGCTCGCCCACGTCGTACTCGTCGCCGCCCGCGCTCTCGCGCACGACGACCAGCTTGTACGAACTGAGGTCGTTCTCCCGGTCGGTGTCCACCTTCTTCTTCACGACCCGCCCGCTCTCCAGCCGCAGACAGTCCGCACCCGCCCCGGCCGCCGACGTCCCGCACACCGGGGCCGTCCGGTACGCCACCGTCACGTCGTACGTGCGCACGAAGAGGAGGAACCCGGCCACGACGGGCACCAGCCCCGCCAGCACGATCAGCACCCGCCCCGCCGCCCGGAGCCGCGCCGCCCGCCTGCTCGGCTTGATGACCGGTTCCGTCCCGACACCCATCGCGCCCTCACCCACCCCACGACACCTGCCCGTTGCAGCCGGTGCTGATTCCCGGTCGCGGACCGCATGATGCCAGGGAGCACCGGCGGGCGCCTCCGGGATGCCGGAGCGGCCGGGGCGCCGGAGTAGTGGGCTTCGAGCCCGTGTACGTCGAGCTTGACTGGTACGACGGTCCGCGCAAGGGGCTCACCACCGTCGACGGCGTATCCCACCAATTCCAGTGCCGCGATGCCGACTTCACCGTCGCCCCGACCTCTACCACGCATGGCCCGCGGACGAGCGCGCGATCGCCATGGAACGTGAACAGTGGGCCGCCTAGGTCGAGGGGCGTGAGGCTCCGGCACCTGTACGGGGCCGCGAGTTCGGACGGATAGCGCGATGAGCCGGAAGCACGTGAAGTGCCCGGCTCATTCGCGCTTTTGGTCTTCGTGCGGTGCGTGCTCTTCTTCTCTTCCCAGGGCCCGGGTTTCCGGCTCGGATTGACGGACTGGTGTCCGCTTTTCCGATCCCGGGTCTCGTGCTCTCTTCTTCAGCTTGTTTTTTGTGTGTTAGGGGAAGATGTTTTGGCCGGGGGTGAGGGTGTGGGTGGGGTCGTAGGTGTTTTTGGCGTTGGTGAGGGTGGTCCAGTGG
>NZ_JBHVEU010000686.1:0-2895 GCF_042802075.1 Kitasatospora sp. NPDC057518 | reverse complement strand
CCGGTTCAGTTCCTCGATCACGAGGTCGGCGGTGGGATCGAAGGTCCCCGTCAGCACGAGGACGGCATCGGCGGTCGGCATCTCAGTCGTTGCTGCTTCCCGGGTCGTCCGGCGCGTCCATCTGCCCGGACGGCTGCGTCGGGCCGTAGGTCTTGGGCGGGGTGCTGGTCATGTAGACGCCGGGCGGGAGGCCCTCGTAGGTGCAGGTCTGCGTCTCGTCGTCGTAGCCGATGTCGGCGGGCAGGATCCCCCCGGCCCCGGTGACCGGGACGAGGAACCGGAAGGCGAACGGGCTCCCGGGCCCGCCCTCGCCGTCCAGCCCGGGCATCGGCGTCGCACCGGCGACGCCCATCGGCAGTCGGGACTCGGCGCGGTCGAAGACCGGCACGCCTCCCGGCCGGCTCAGAACGGTGGTGGACATGTGTGTACCTCCGCGTCGTCGCACTCATCGAGCAGTGGGCGCACGTCGGGTTCCCAAGCATTCTGGAATCCCTGCGGCTCCCATCATCGGACGAGCACAAATGTAGGGGCCAAACGCGGGTGGCCGGCAAGGATTTCCTGTTCGGTCAAAAATAGCCCGAACCACGAAACAGGCGATCCGTGTATGACTATTGACGATACCGATCTCCCCACTCGGCCAGCCGATCCCGGGCATCGCCGCCCCAGAGTGCACACCCTTCGAAGGATCGAAACTCCTTCAGATAATCCTCTACATCCTGCGACTCGCGGAACGCAAGCATTCCTGTCACAACTTCCACAGTGACCAGCGCCGAATCATAGATGGTGAACACGTTCAGCGGCCCCCGTGGCATGTGCCCTGCCATCGGGATGACACCGAGCCGAACATTCGGCAAGCGGGATACCGAAACCAGGTGGTCAAGTTGCATCGCCATGGCCCCTACCGGCAACAGCGGCCAGAGACAAGCCTGCTCGGTCAAGAGGAAGGTGAAGTGCTTGGTGGTGTCGTGAAGAACAGCCTGTCGCCCCAACTTCGCGGCAATGACCTTCGAATGGTCACCGGGAAGCGAAGCAAGACTGGCTTCGATGTACTCCGGCACCGCAAGCAGCCCAGTGACCATGGTCGGCAGGAAATACCGAAACTCGCTCGTGCCTCGCTCAAGTGCCGCCAACTCGTCTTGCTTCTCGTTCGCGCCTAGCTGGCGTTGACTTCTTGAACCCTGCCATTCCACGCTCACGATACACTCACCCCTGGCTTTTCCCCTCACTCAAATACTCGTCTCGAATGGTTTCGATCATCCGGCGCATCTCGTCACCGACCATGGCCGCAGCCGCGAATCCATCGAACTTGCGGACGTACAAATCGACATCCCGCGGATCGGTGACCGTCACCTCGGCGTGCACGGTCTCGACCGTCACCATGCGGTCGTCCCGGATGACGAAGGAGTGCGCCGGCACATCGGTCTGCGCTGCGGCCAGCGGAACGATCCGGACGTCGACATGGGAGAGTCGAGAAGCGGAGAGGATGCGGTCCAACTGCCCGGCCATCATCGCGGGCGGCACCAGACGCCAACGGAGGACCGGCTCGGTGATGACGAACCGCATGGTCTTCGTGGCGTCGTAGAGGGACTGTTGTCTGACAAGCCTCGCAGCGACCGCCCGCGCGAGCTGGTCCTCGCCGAGTTCCTTCCTCCCGAAGACCGCACGCACGTATTCCGGGGTCTGTAGGAGTCCGGGAACGAGAGAAGGCTGGAACACACGGAGAAGCCTCGTGGAGTCGTCCAGTGCCTTGATCTGCTCCTGCTTGCGGTGGTACCCGAGGCGCCGTACCAGACGCCAGGCGGTCGCCTCCGTGGCCTGTGCCCGCGCGGCAGCCATGTACTCGGACTTGACCTCGTCGGACACGCCTATGGCGGTGAGGATGCGGTCCACATCCACGACAGTGGGCGGCACCTTGCCGGTCTCGATCTTGCTCAGCTTGCTCGGAGACATGACGGCGCTGCGGGCCACGGCCTTGGCCTCCTTGCCGGAGGCCTGCCGCAGTTCCCGCAGCGCCGGTCCAAGCCGCGTTCTGTTCACCCGCTGTGCTCGGCCCACCATTCGGAGAACGGGACCGCTTGCGCCATCACGGTGTCCCGGTACACCTTGAACTCATCGACCCGGCCGCCTGTGCGGAAGTCGACACCGAGGTACTTGCCGTCGTCGTAGCTCATCGAGGCGGCAGTCTCGTCGTCGAAGAGCCAGAAATCCGGGGCTTCCGGGACGGGGTTCTGCCGGTCGGTGATGTCGAGGATGAAGAACTCCTCACCCACCGTCATGTTGCGGTGGTATCCCCACGCGAGTTCGAAGCGGAGGTAGTCCGTGAGCGGCCGCGAAAGGATGTGCACCCGGTACAGGCGCTTGCCTGCCTGGGTGGCCCGGGCCACTGTCTTGACCCACCCGGCGTTCTTGTAGTCGTCCGGCTGTTCCTCGCCGGCGAGGAAGGCCCGGTAGGCGTCGACTCCGCCGGACCGGCTGTAGTCGTCGAGCGTTTCGAGTCGGAACGCCTCGCGCTCGAACGCCGAGAACCAATCCCCGAGAGTCCTAGATGAGGTTGTCACGGACGGCCTTTCGAATGAGTTCGACGGGAACCTCGACCAGCATCTCGTGTGCCGGGATCTGGAGACCGTGTCCGGTCACGAGCTCGCCCTGGACGGCGAGGGTGCCCCGATCCGTCAGGTACAACGTCGGGCACTCGCCTTCGTCGCAGGAACCTACAAGCCGTGTCAGCTTCACCGTTGCCTCCTTGCTCGTCGGGTCTCCGAACGATGCTCTCGGGGTTTCGTCGGCCGGGGCAAGGCGTTTGTGTTGCCGGTACTGGAAACTGGACCGCTCTCGAACATGTGCCGCAAAGCATGGGCGAGTTGTCGGCCGGCGGCTCCTTGCGGGGAGCAAGGC
>NZ_JBHVEU010000685.1:0-2976 GCF_042802075.1 Kitasatospora sp. NPDC057518 | reverse complement strand
CGAACCACGCCCCGGCCCCGACGACCTGCTACTTGCGGACCTTCACCGCTTCCTTCACCGCCGCGTCCTGCAGTCCTTCGAGCACCTGCTTCGGGTCCCCCGTCACGGCCTGCCCGATCCCGGCCTTGATCCGGTTGCTGACCTCGCCCCAGGCCGGGTCCCCGAACGGGTAGAAGCTCGCGTTGCTGAGCCCGACCGCGAACTGCTTGAGGTCCTCGTGCTTGGGGTCGGACGACATCTGGGCGAACGCGTCCTGGGTGACCGGCAGGAGGTTGTACTGCTCGTCGAACTTCAGCTGGTTGTCCTTGCCGTAGACGAACGCCAGGAACTTCTTGATCTCGTTCTTGTGCCCGTTCGCCTTCAGCGCCATCATCCAGTCCGCGACCCCGAGGCTCCCGGTCCGTCCGACGCCGTCCTTCTTCGGGATCGGCGCCGTGCCGAACTCGATCTTCCCGGCGGTCGCCATCCGCAGCAGGGTCGGGTGCCCGTTCAGCATCGCGACCTTCCCCGCGGCGAAGTCCTGGAACACCGGGGTGCGGTTCATCTTGCCCGGGTCCGGGTACGTCAGCCCGGTGGCCACCAGGTTGCTCTTCAGCCAGCCGAAGGTGGCCTGGTTCTGGGCGCTGTCGATGGTGTAGTTGCCGACGTCGTCGGAGATGCTGCCGCCGCCGCTCAGCGTCCACAGCATCGACTCGGCCGGTGCCTCCTCCGGCCCCAGCGGCAGCCCGTACGGGGTCACCCCCGGCACCTTGGCCTTGATCTTCTCGGCGTCCTGCCGCAGCTCGTTCCAGGTGGCCGGCGGCTGGGTGATCCCGGCCTGCCGGAAGACCGCCTTGTTGTAGAAGAGCACCCGCGAGGAGGAGACGAACGGGATCCCGTACTGCGTCCCGACCACCTGCCCGGCGTGCGCGAAGGTGTCCAGGAACCTGGCCTGGGTGTCCACCGAGAGCACGTCGGAGGCCGGGTACAGCCGGTCCGCCGCGACCTGGTCCGCGAAGCCGCCGGTCTGGAGCAGGTCCGGCGACTTGCCGGCCGCGATCATGTCCTCGACCTTCTTGCCGATCTCGGTCCAGCTGTCCACCTCGACGCTGACCTTGATCCCGGGGTTGGCCGCCTCGAAGTCCCTGGCGACCGCGTCCCAGTAGTGCTGGGAGCTGGTCTCGGGGCTCTCCCCGTAGTCGGCGGCGACCAGTCTGAGGGTGACCGGCCCGTCGTCCTGCCCGCCGCAGGCACTGACCGCGGTGAGGACCAGTGCTCCGGCCAGCGCACCGCCGAGCACACGGGTGGGAACGTGGACGCGCCTGTTCAACGCGGGTACCGCCTTCGGGGGGATGGAACGGGGGGTGAACGCAGCCGGAACGGGGGAATCCGGCAGGGGGACGCGCAACACTCCCAAACCCGTCGACCACCGGTCCACACCACCGCCCGGCGCCGCCCCAGTAGTTATCGAAGTGCTCGGCGTCATTGCACAATGCGCAACAAAACCCCCACTCACCCCGGTCCGCGCCCGCCCCGCACCCCGGCGCAAAGCCGCGCACACCCCCGCAGCTGCGACAAAGCTCACCCAGTATGGACCAGACCAATCCGACAACTGGACTAGACCTCTTCTACCCGCCCAAGGGAAACTGTCCTCCGTGAAGCACGTCATCGCACTCGATGTAGGCGGCACCGGCATGAAGGCCGCGCTGCTCGCCCAGGACGGCTCCGTGCTGTTCGAGGCACGCCGACCGACCGGGCGGGAGCACGGCACGGACGCCGTCGTCGCCGCCATCCTCGACTTCGCCACCGACCTGGCGGACGAGGGCCGCAGCCGTTTCGGCGTCGCCCCGCTCGCGGCCGGTGTCGCCGTCCCGGGCACGATCGACGAGAAGAACGGCATCGCGGTCTTCTCCGCCAACCTCGGCTGGCGCGAGCTCCCGCTGCGCAAGCTCCTCGGCGAGCGCTTGGCCGGGCCGGACGGCGGCGCGATGCCGGTGGCCCTCGGCCACGACGTGCGCTCCGGCGGCCTGGCCGAGGGCCGGCTCGGAGCCGGCCGCGGCGTCGACCGCTTCCTGTTCATCGCCCTCGGCACCGGCATCGCCGGCGCCATCGGCATCGACGGCCGGATCGAGGCCGGCGCGCACGGCTACGGCGGCGAGATCGGCCACGTCGTGGTCCGCCCGGGCGGACCGCAGTGCGGCTGCGGCGCCCGCGGCTGCCTGGAGACGCTGGCCTCGGCCTCCGCCGTCTCCCGCGCCTGGGCCGAGACCAGCGGCGACCCCGACGCCGACGCGGCATCCTGCGCCGCCGCGGTGGACGCCGGGGACGACCGCGCCCTCGCGGTCTGGCAGCGCGCCGTCGACGCCCTGGCGGACGGCATCGTGCTGGCCCAGAGCCTGCTCGACCCGTCCACCGTGATCGTCGGCGGCGGGCTGGCCGAGGCCGGCGACACGCTCTTCACTCCGCTGCGCGCCGCGGTCACCGGGCGACTGACCTTCCAGATGCCCCCGAAGGTCGTACCCGCCATGCTCAAAGACACCGCCGCGTCCCTGGGCGCGGGCCTGCTCGCCTGGGATCTGCTCTCCATGGAGGTGACCGCGTGACCACCGCGGACCGTGACCGTACTGCCCTGGCCGGTGCCCGGCTGGTCCTGCCCGGCGGCGTCGTCGAGGGCGACCGCCTCGCCGTCGAGGGCGAGCGCATCGCCGGCCTCGGCGGCGACACCGAGCCCGGCGACCTCGACCTGACCGGGTACACCGTCGTCCCCGGCTTCGTCGACCTGCACGTCCACGGCGGCGGCGGTGCCTCGTACGCCTCCGGCATCGCCGAGGAGGCGCTGCTGGCCGCCCGCACCCACCTGGAGCACGGCACCACCACCACGGTGGCCTCCACCGTCACCGGCGAGATCGACGAGGTCGCCCGCCAGGCGCACGTCCTCTCCGAACTCGTCGAGGACGGCGTCCTGGCCGGCATCCACTTCGAGGGCCCGTTCATCTC
>NZ_JBHVEU010000684.1:0-2981 GCF_042802075.1 Kitasatospora sp. NPDC057518 | reverse complement strand
GAGGGGCACCGGGCCCCGCCCCCGCCCGCGGCCGTAGACGGCGGGATCGGCCCACCCCTTGCATTGCCACGCGTATGCAACTATTGTTCCTGCATGTAAGGCGCGTTTGCACTAATCCTTCGGTGCGGACGCAACCCCCGGCGGGTCCCCCACGACGCCCGCCCGCTCCGCAAAGGCACTGACATGTCCCTGAAGAACATCCTCCCCGGCAAGCTCGGCTTCGGCACCGCCCCGCTCGGCAACATGTTCCGCGCGATCCCCGACGCCGAGGCCCTGGCCACCGTCGAAGCCGCCTGGGACCAGGGCGTCCGCTACTTCGACACCGCCCCGTTCTACGGCGCCGGCCTCTCCGAGGAGCGCCTGGGCGAGGTGCTGTCCACCAAGCCGCGCGACGAGTACGTCCTGTCCACCAAGGTCGGCCGCGTCATCCTCGACGAGCTGGAGGAGGGCGCCCGCGACCTCGGCGAGAAGGGCGGCCTCTTCGAGCACGGCAACCCGAACAAGATGCTCCACGTGTGGACCGCCGAGGCCACCGAGCGCTCCGTCGAGGACAGCCTCAAGCGCCTGGGCACCGACCGCCTGGACATCGTCTGGGTCCACGACATCGCCCAGGACTTCCATGGCGACCAGTGGCTCGCCAAGTTCGAGGAGGCCCGCACCGGTGCCTTCCGCGTCCTGTCCCGCCTGCGCGACGAGGGCGTCATCAAGGCCTGGGGCCTGGGCGTCAACAAGACCGAGCCGATCGAGCTGACCCTGGCCCTGGACGAGCCCAAGCCCGACGGCTTCCTCCTCGCCGGCCGCTACACCCTCCTCGACCACGACCACGCCCTCCAGCGCCTGCTGCCGATGGCGCAGGAGCAGGGCGTCGACATGGTCGTCGGCGGCCCCTACAGCTCCGGGATCCTCGCCGGCGGCACCCACTTCGAGTACCAGCAGGCCCCCGCCCACATCATCGAGCGCGTCACCGAGCTCAAGGCCCTGGCCGGAAAGCACGGCGTCTCCATCAAGGCCGCCGCCCTGCAGTTCTCCCTCGCCCACCCGGTGACCGCCGCCGCCGTCCCCGGCGCCACCAAGCCCGGCCGCATCGCCGAGGACGTCGCCGCCCTCAACGAGACCGTCCCGGCCGCGTTCTGGCAGGAGCTGCGCGCCGCCGGCCTGGTCAGCCCGGCCGCCCCGCTGCCGAACAACGCCTGACCACCCGCACACCCCACCGCAGTGACAGGAGAAACGACCATGGCCTCCACCTCCGTCAGCCGTACCGTCCCCGCCACCCCCGAGAAGGTCTGGAGCCTCATCGGCGGCTTCGACGCCCTGCCCGACTGGCTGCCCTACATCCCCGAGAGCACCGCCTCCGAGGGCGGCCGCGTGCGCAGCCTGAAGAACCCCGAGGGCGACGTCATCGTCGAGCGCCTCGTCGACTTCAACGAGACCGAGCGGCAGTACAGCTACGCCATCCTCCAGGCCCCGTTCCCGGTCGACGGCTACGTCTCCACCCTCCGCGTCCACGCCGTCCCGGGCCGCGCCGACCTCGCCGAGGTCCAGTGGTCCGGCCGCTTCAACCCCGTCGGCGCCACCGAGCAGGAGGTCGTCGACCTGTTCACCGGCATCTACGCCGACGGCCTCGACGCCCTGGCCCGCACCCTCACGGGCTGACCCGGGGCACCGCGCACCGGCGGCGCGGCGGTCCGGACACCTGGGGGATCGGGTGTCCGGGCCGCCGCGCCGCCGGCGTTTGCGCCCGTTCCCGCCACTCCGACCTGCCCGGCCCCGCCCCGCGGGCCGTACGGGCGGCGGGCGTAGGCTCCCGCCGGTGACACCAGCACCGACACCCCCTGCCGAGGCCGGACGGCCCGTCGAGCCCGTCGAGCCCGGCCCCGTCTGGACCCCGCTGACCCGCGCCACCGCCGTCGACCGCGCGACCGGCCTCGCCTGGCTGTCCGGGCTCGGCCACAACCGCGCGGCCCCCGCCGGCCTGCTCCTGCGCCTCCTGGACACCGGCGAGCACCATTTCCTGGACCGCGACGACCTGCCCGACGGAGTCCTGGACGCCGCGATCGCCCACCCCGACCGGCGCGTGCGGATGGGCGCCGCGGAGAGCGGCCGGCTGTCACCGGCCCAGTGGGAGCGGCTGATCGCCGCCACGCCCGGGGCGGCGCTGCGCGAGCTGTTCGCGGAACTGGCCGGGAGCGCCCTCAAGCCCCCGCCGGACGAGGCAGCCCCGCCCGCCACCCCCGCAGAACTCGCCGAACTCGCCGTGCTGGCCGCCGACGTCCCCGACATCGACCCCGCCGCCCACGCCGGGGAGCTGCCGTGGGTCGTCGCCCGGCACGCGGACGCCGAGGCCATGCGCCTGCTCGCCGCCTCCCCGAAGACGCTGGTCCGCCGCAGCGTCGCCCGGGCTCCGCGCCTGCCCGCCGACGTCGCCGAACTCCTCGCCCGCGACGAGGACCGCGCGGTGCGGATCCTCCTCGCCGAGTCCTGCGAGGACGCCCCGGCCCGGATGCTCCTGGGCATGGCGGGCTGGTGGGACGGCAGCCTCTCCTTCCCGGGCCGCCCGCGCAACCACCCCCGCTTCCCCCGCCAGGGCCTGCTGCGCCTGGCCGCCGACCCGAACCCGCGCCTGCGGGCCCTGGCCCTCGACGACCCCGCCGCCACCGCCGCCCACGTCGAACGGGCCGCCGCCGACCCCGACCCGGCCGTCCGCCGGGCCGCCGCCGCCGACCGTCGGCTCGCCCCCGCCACTGCCTCCGCGCTCGCGGCCGACCCCGACAGCGGCGTGCGGCACTTCGCCCGCGTCAACCCGGCCCTGCCCCCGGAGGAGCTGGTGGTGCTGCTGCTCGACCCGTGCCGGGCCGACGCCGCCGCCAGGAATCCCGCGATCCCCGCCGCCGTCCTGCACCGCATGGCCGACCTCGCCATCCCGCACGCCGCCGTACCCCGGCGCTGACCCGCCCGGGGCCGGTCCTGGGCACGGACCGGCC
>NZ_JBHVEU010000683.1:0-2989 GCF_042802075.1 Kitasatospora sp. NPDC057518 | reverse complement strand
TCGCCGGCCAGCCGGCGGGTGTCGCGGCGGTTCATGGTGGCGCCTATGCCGGCGCCGACCAGCAGCGGCGTCACCGCCGGCAGGTGGCGCAGCGAGCTGCGGGTCAGCCGGCGGCGGACCTGCTGGCGCACCTCCGAGCCGATCGCCAGCGCGGCGAAGCCGGCCGGGCGCACCAGCAGGCCCGCGTCGATCCCGCGGCGGTTGGCCCAGGCGCCGAGGTAGGCGCCGGCCCGCTGGGTGGCGGTGCCCCGCGCCGGGGTGCCGTAGACCTCGTGCAGCTCGGCGATCAGCTTGATCTCCACGGCCGCGACCGCGAGCGTCTCGGCCGCGATCTCCAGCGGCATCGCGGGCGGCACCGGCAGCATCGCCGCCGCGCCGACGCCCGCGCCGAGCGCTCCGGAGGCCCGGACGGCGCCGGTGACCAGCAGGTCGGCCAGCTGCTCCGGAAAGGCCGCGTCGGGGTGCTGCGCCCGCAGGGTGGCCAGGTCGCGCACCGGGATCCGCGGCGCGGTCCGCACCAGCTGGTCGGTCAGCGCCTTGCCGCCGAACGCGGCGCCCTTGGCCGCTCCCCTGGCCGCCCCCTTGGCGGCGACCCGGCCGCCGTGGCCGAGCAGCCGGGCGGTGTGCAGGACCACGGCCCGGCCGCGGCCGCGCTGCCTCGCCGCGTACGCGGTGACCGGGCCCCGGCCGACGGGCTGCTCGGACTCCTCGACCAGTTCGGCGAGCCGCTCGCCCAGGTCGGGCTCGGCCGGGGCGGGCCCGCTCGGGTCGGGCTCGGCCGGGGCGGATCCGGGACGCGGCCGGAAGCGGTCCGGCCTGCGGAAGACTGCCATGGGCTCCGGTACCCCTTTCGCGAGGACGGCACGGCCCGGGGCCGCCTACTCGGCGACCACCACCCCGCGCCAGAAGGCCACCCGGCCGCGCACGTGCTCGGCCTCGGGCTTCGGGTCGGTGTAGTACCAGACGGCGTCCGGGTTGGTCCGCCCGTCCACCTCCAGGCTGTAGTAGCCGGCGGTGCCCTTCCAACCGCACACCGTGGTGGTCTCCGAGGGGCGCAGGTACTCGGTGCGCACCGCTTCGGCCGGGAAGTAGTGGTTGCCCTCGACGACGACGGTGTCGTCGCTCTCGGCGATGACGACGCCCCGCCAACTCGCTGTGGTCATACCGCGATTGTGCCCGACGGACGGAATCCGCGCCGGGGTTCCGAGTGCCCGCCCAGGGTTCCGGGCGGTCAGGGCAGCGGGTGGGCGTGCACCGGCAGGTGCGGGCTCTGGTGGCCGCCGCTGGCGAGGATCCGGACCTCGCCGGCGTCGCTGATCTCCGCCCGGACGATGCCGCTCTCGTCCTCGTACACCGGGTGGCCGCCCGGACCGGTCGCGTCGGTGCGGGTGACCACCACGACGTCCTGCGGGGCCTGGGTGCCCGGGGTGCCGGGGAAGGTGAGGGCGTAACGCTCGGCGTGGCTCATCACAGCTGCTCCTGCCTACCCGGCGGCCTCGGCCGGCACGGCGGCCCGGGCGTGCGGGCCGCGGACCTCCAGCTCGGCGAGCAGCCGGGCGGTGGCCTCCGCGACGGCGTCCACCGCCCGGTCGAAGGCCTCCCGGTTGTGCGCCGCGGGGGCGCGGAACCCGGACACCTTGCGGACGTACTGGAGGGCTGCGGCGTGGAAGTCCTCCTCGTCGGCGTCGGGCGTGACGGGAGGTCGCAGCGTCTTGATGTTGCGGCACATGCTCCCAGTCTCGCGCGCGGGAGCCGCGTCGGCGACCCCCTTTCGTCAGCCGGCGACGCCCTTTCGTCACACGCACCTCACGGCGCCGTCATCCGGCCGGATTAGGATTTCGGACGAACGAATTCATCCCGCCGTCCTTCCCGCCTTCATCCCGCCGCGCGCTTCCCCGGTCCGTCGGCATCACTCCGGAGTCACCCCCTTGCCTCTCGCGCTGCTCGCGCTGGCCGTCACCGCGTTCGCCATCGGAACCACCGAATTCGCCGCCATGGGGCTGCTCCCCCAGGTCGCGGACAGTCTCCACGTCTCCATCCCGCAGGCGGGCTGGCTGATCTCCGCGTACGCGCTGGGGGTGGTGGTCGGCGCGCCGCTGCTGACCGCGCTGGCCGCCGGACGGCCGCGCAAGGCGGTGCTGGTGGCGCTGGCCGCACTGTTCGCGACCGGCAACCTGCTGTGCGCGGTGGCCCCGGACTTCTGGACGCTGGCCGCCGCTCGGCTGATCACCGGGCTGCCGCACGGCGCCTTCTTCGGAGCGGGCGCGGTGGCGGCGGCCGAGCTGGTCGCGCCGGACCGGCGGGCCCGGGCGGTGGCCGTGATGTTCTCCGGACTGACCGTCGCCAACATCGTCGGCGTCCCGGCCGCGACCCTGCTCGGCCAGCACCTGGGCTGGCGGGCGACCATGCTGGTGGTCGTGCTGATCGCGGCCGCCGGAACGGTCGCCATCGCCCGGCTGGTGCCCGCGCTCCCCTCCTCCGGCCAGTCCGGGCTCCGGCACGAGCTGCGGGCCTTCCGCAGCGGCCAGCTCTGGCTGGCGCTGGCCACCGTGGTGTTCGGCTGCGGCGGCTTCTTCGCCTGCTACAGCTACATCGCGCCGCTGCTCACCGAGGTCTCCGGGTACGCGACCGGCTCGGTGACCCTGGTGCTGGCGCTGTTCGGGGTCGGCATGACGATCGGCAACGTGCTGGGCGGCTTCGCCGCCGACCGGGCGCTGCGCCCCACCGTCTGCGCGGCCTTCGTGCTGCTCTCCGCCACCCTGGCGCTGTTCGCGCTGACCGCGCACGCCCGCTGGTCGGCGGCCGTCACGGTGGTGCTGATCGGGCTGTTCGGTTTCGCGATCGTGCCGGCCGTGCAGACCCTGGTGCTCCAGAAGGCGCGCAGCGCGCCGACCCTCGCCTCGGCGACCGTCCAGGGCGCCTTCAACCTGGCCAACGCCCAGGGCGCGTACTTCGGCGGGCTGGCGCTGGACGCCGGGCTCGGCTGGAC
>NZ_JBHVEU010000682.1:0-2990 GCF_042802075.1 Kitasatospora sp. NPDC057518 | reverse complement strand
GCCGCCGCCCCGCCGCGGCGAGGCACCGGCGCCCGCCCGCCTCGCCGGCGGCCGGCCGACAGCCGCGAGCGGCACTGCCCAACCGGCCCGCCCGCGGCCGGGATTGGCGTACCTCTCCGCCCGCAGTACCGCGGACCCCGGCGTCCGGGCGGTACGCGACCGCTATCCGGCGACCCCCTCCCTGTGGGCGGCCTGCCTCCGCGCCGGCGCATGGCGTGCGCCCGTCGCGCCACGGCATCCGGGCCAGCCCGCGACACCCTGCTCGTGCCGGGAAGTCCCCGTTCCCGGCCTCTGGAACGAGCTTCAGCGGCGTGAGCCGTAGCCCCAGTGGTGGTCCGGGTAGTCGCCGCACGGGTACTGCATCAGCGGGGCCTGTGGGGCGTTGCTGCCGTGGGAGACGGCGAGGCACTGGCGGCTGTTGCCGTTGACGAAGCGGATGCCGTGCGGCCACTTCTCGATCTTCCAGGCCTGCCCGGGGTTGTTCCGGCACGCCGACTGGACGACCTGGGCGGTGGCCTCGGTGCTGGAGTCCTGGACGGAGAGACAGAGGGCGCTGTTGTAGCTGACGATCCGGTAGTAGGTGTCGCCGTCGGCGTCCGTGTAGGCCTGCTGGGTCTGCCAGAAGTGGTCGGGGAAGTCCCCGCAGGGATACTGCTGGACCTGCGCGCCCTCCTCCCGGCTCCCGCCGGGCGTGGCGATGCACTGCAGGCTGTTGCTGTTCCTGATCGCCACCGATCCCGTCGGCGGGACGAGCGGGGTGCCGCCGAGGCGCCCCGGTGCCGGGAACGCGGACGCGGAGGCGGAGGCGGTGGGCACCGGGGGCGGCGCGGGTCGGTCGCCCCCGGTCGAGGCCGCAGGGCCGGCGGCTTCCGACAGGGCACGGGGCGGCTCGCCGGGAAGCGTCGGACCGGGCTGCGCCGGTGCGCTCCGAACCTCCGCCGCCGGAGCCGGCCCGCCGTCCGGTGGGGGCGCGGTCGACGCCGTGGCCGGACCGTCGCCGGGGGGCCGCGCCGACGGGCTGCCCGCCGGTGGTGCGGACGGTTCGGCGCTCGTGCCGGGCGTCGGCGCGGCGTCGGTACCGACCGCCAGGGGGAGCGCGCCGGAGGAGGCGGGCGCGGGGCTCAGCTGTACGCCCACCAGCACGCCCGCCAGGACCAGGGCACCGGCCAGGACCGCCGCCGCGCCGACGGCCGCGCCCGTCCTGACGGCCCGACGCCCCGGTGCCCCGGCGGGCTCGGTGGGGTAGAGCGGGTCGTCGAACGCCGGGCCCGGCGGGAAGAGGCCGGTCGGGCGATTGTCCGTGACCGGGACCAGCTCACCGCGGACAACCGCGGGGCCGGTCGTGGCCGGGGCCATCCGGGCCACCTCCAGGTACCGGCCGGCCAGGGCCGTGCGTACCGCGAGGAGGTCCGTGTGCAGGCGCCGGAGCACGGGCAGGTGCGCCGGCACCCCGTCGGCCACCGCGGGCTCCGTACCCGGCTGTCGGCCGCCGTCGGCCCCGGCCGGCGACTGCTCCTGGTCGACCAGGAGCCCCATGGCGCGTTGCTCCTGCTCCGCGGTCCGCCGAGCGTCGTACGCGCTCTCCCGGATGCGGCGAACCTCGTCCAGGCAGCACGTCGCCTCCAACAGCCGGGCCCGCCGCTGCCCCACATCGCCCCCGCCGGGCGGCAGCGGCGCGACGGGGATCGGCCCGTCCGCTCCGGCGGCGCCCAGTTCACCCCGTAGCTCGGCCACGATGGCGACCAGCACGCGGATCAGTTCCTCCGCCTCCGCCACGCCGGCCTCGGCCTGCCGTTGCGCCTGCCTGGCCAGATCCAGTGCCTGCCGCGCGTCCGACCGCCCGGCCGCGGGCGACGGGAGCCCCCTGGCCGCCAGCCCGGCCCGTTCGTGCAGCTGACCGGCCCGGGCCAGGAGCACCGCCTGGGCCCGGGGGTCCGTCACGCGGTCGTGGATCAGCTGCCGGAGCAGGTGCCACGGGATGTCCTTCTCCGCGGAGCGGTACTCGCTCCAGCTGGTCCTGCCGGCCGGGTACCGGCGCGCGAGTTCGCGGACGGTGAGCCCGGAGGTCACCTCCCGCACCAGCCCGGCCAGGTCGTTCGCCTGCTCGGTCTCGCCCTTGAACCGCCCCTGCGGGCGTCCGGCGCTCCCCATTCCCTGCCCCCTGCCGTGTCCGTGGTCAATCCGGGTTGTCCGCTGTTCACCTGGGCCGCGGCCGAGTCTTGTAGATGGACAATCAAATACGCCCGCACTGTGGGAACTCCACCGGGTCTTCGGACAACTTGTCGCAGCCCGCCTGCGACGGGACACGCCGGCCGGGACCTCCGGTGCCGGAGCCGGGGCTGCGCCGTCCCGCGGCGGCGGTCACCCGACGGCCCCGGACCTCGGCAACCACCGCACTCGAAGGAGCTCTCGATGATCAGGAAGCACCTCGCGACGGTCCTCGCGGCCACCGTCCTCGCCGGAGGTTTCGTCGGCCTCTCCGCCGGCGCGGCCCACGCCTCCGCCCGGGTCAACAAGTGCGGGAGCGCGTACGACTTCAAGTGGAGCTGGGACATCACCGACAACTCCAGCGCGGCTCCGGTGGTCGGCTTCATCGACATCTACTACAACAGCGGGAACGGGTACAACTGTGCGATCGCCCGCGGACGCGACGCGGCCGTCACCGGCCAGCACGAGATCTACGTCGCGATACGGCGCTCCGGAACGGACGGCTGGATCGACGACGGCGCCGGCAGCAACTACACCCAGTACGCGGGCCCGGTCTACGTGTACGCCAAGGGGTCCTGCATCGACTTCGTCGGTGGGCTGAAGTACAACGAGTTCACCGGGCAAGGGGCCTCCGGCTACAGCTCGAAGCACTGCGGCTGAACCATCGCCGGGCGGCAGGCACCGTTCGACGGGCCGGCCGCCGCCCTCTGACGGGGCGCCGGGGAGTCGGTACCACGGACCCCGAGCGCCGCGACCGGGCGGCCGACCGACGACAACGGGGG
>NZ_JBHVEU010000681.1:0-2998 GCF_042802075.1 Kitasatospora sp. NPDC057518 | reverse complement strand
CCGTCGCCCGGCTCACCGGTCGCGCGTGGTGCGCGACCGGACACAGCTCGAGGCCGGCTGCTGTTGGTGGCGCCCTGTATCAGCGCTCGTCGTCGGTGGCCGTCACGGTGGTCGCGGTGGTGAGACGGCCGCTCTCGTCCTGTATCTCCACGGCGATCTTCTTGAGCTCGGGCTCGAACTTCCGGCCGTGGTGGGCGCAGAAGAGCAGCTCTCCGCCGCTGGCGAGTACGACGCGCAGGTAGGCCTGGGCGCCGCAGCGGTCGCAGCGGTCAGCCGCGGTGAGCGGGCTCGCAGGGGTCAGAACAGTAGTCACGTCGCCTCTTCTCTAGCTCGACGAGCTGTCGTACCAGGGTCAACATCCAACCAGGCCGAAAACGTTCCCGCTCGTGGCTTTTCTTCTCTGAGGATTCTGCTGTGTTGATGAGGACGTGCCCCGGGCGCCGGTGGTTCATGCGTGCCGGATTCCGGGATCCGCCCTTCGCTCGAACGCCCGATCGGGATCGGGTGCGAGGTCCGCGTAGCATAATCCTCTGCCGGGTTGGAGCATAAGCCCCGTCCCGGGCCCCGGTAGCCTGCATAACGGCAGTTCCGGAGCCTGCGCCGGGCCCCACGATCCGCCAGGACCGGTGGTACCGGGAGGAGATGGCGCCCCCGGGGCCCACACCCGGGTGCGGTGCTTGTTCGCGCAGCGCGTACAAGCTGCGCGGGGCCGGTCCGTCGTGCTGTGCACCCGGCGCACGGGTTCGGGCACGCAGGGCGACGGGTGTCGGTGCGGCGTGCTGCACTGGCGTTTGGTCCGGATGCGTCCGGATGTGACCGATGAGACAGATCTTCACCGAGGAGAGTGCCGCGTGAGTGCCGAAACGACCGTGCCGTCCGCGCTGCTGGCCGGCGACGACGGTTCCAACTACACCGCGCGGCACCTGCTCGTCCTGGAGGGCCTGGAGGCGGTCCGCAAGCGCCCCGGCATGTACATCGGCTCGACCGACAGCCGCGGTCTGATGCACTGCCTCTGGGAGATCATCGACAACTCCGTCGACGAGGCGCTCGGCGGCTACTGCGACCGCATCGACGTCGTGCTGCACCCCGACTCCTCGGTCGAGGTCCGGGACAACGGGCGCGGCATCCCGGTCGACGTCGAGCCCAAGACCGGGCTGTCCGGCGTCGAGGTCGTGATGACCAAGCTGCACGCCGGCGGCAAGTTCGGCGGCGGCTCCTACGCGGCCTCCGGCGGTCTGCACGGCGTCGGCGCCTCGGTCGTCAACGCGCTCTCCGCCCGCCTCGACGTCGAGGTCGACCGCAGCGGGCACACCCACGCGATCAGCTTCCGCCGCGGCACTCCCGGCATCTTCACCGAGACCAGCCCGGACGCGCCCTTCGAGGCCGGAAACGGCCTGACCAGGACCCGCAAGGTGCCGAAGACCCGCACCGGCACCCGGATCCGCTACTGGGCCGACCGGCAGATCTTCCTCAAGGACGCCAAGCTCTCCCTGGAGACGCTGCACAGCCGCGCCCGGCAGACCGCCTTCCTGGTCCCCGGCCTGACCATCGTGGTGCGTGACGAGCGGCTCACCGAGAGCGAGCAGATCGACGAGACGGTCTTCCGCTACGACGGCGGCATCGCCGAGTTCTGCGAGTTCCTGGCCCCCGACAAGCCGGTCTGCGACGTGCTGCGGCTGCGCGGCGAGGGCACCTTCAAGGAGACCGTGCCGGTCCTGGACGACCTCGGCCACATGACCCCCACCGAGGTCACCCGCCACCTCGGCGTGGACATCGCGCTGCGCTGGGGCGCCGGCTACGACACCACCCTGCGCTCCTTCGTCAACATCATCGCCACCCCCAAGGGCGGCACCCACATCACCGGCTTCGAGCGCTCGCTGGCCAAGACGGTCAACGAGGCGCTGCGCGCGAGCAAGCTGCTGCGCGTCGCCGAGGACGACATCACCAAGGACGACGCCACCGAGGGCCTCACCGCCGTCGTCACCGTCCGGCTCGCCGAGCCGCAGTTCGAGGGCCAGACCAAGGAGGTGCTCGGCACCTCGGCGGCCAACCGGATCGTCGCCGCCGTCGTCGCCAAGGAGCTCAAGGCCTTCCTCACCTCGGCCAAGAAGGACCAGAAGCTCCAGGCCCGGGCCGTGCTGGACAAGGTCGTCGCGGCCGCCCGCACCCGGGTCGCCGCTCGGCAGCACAAGGAGGCCCAGCGCCGCAAGACCGCGCTGGAGACCAGCTCGCTGCCCGCCAAGCTGGCCGACTGCCGCAGCGACGACGTCGACCGCAGCGAACTGTTCATCGTCGAGGGGGACTCCGCGCTCGGCACCGCCAAGCTCGCCCGCAACTCCGAGTTCCAGGCGCTGCTGCCGATCCGCGGCAAGATCCTCAACGTGCAGAAGGCGTCCGTGAGCGACATGCTCAAGAACGCCGAGTGCGCCGCGATCATCCAGGTGATAGGGGCCGGCTCCGGCCGCACCTTCGACATCGACCAGGCCCGCTACGGCCGGGTCATCTTCATGGCCGACGCCGACGTCGACGGCTCGCACATCCGCACCCTGCTGCTCACCCTGTTCCACCGCTACATGCGGCCGATGGTCGAGCAGGGCCGGGTCTTCGCCGCCGTGCCGCCGCTGCACCGGATCGAGCTCACCAGCCCCAAGCGCGGCCAGGAGAAGTACCACTACACCTACTCCGACGCCGAACTGCGCTCCACGCTGCTGGAGTTCCAGCGCAAGAACCAGCGCTGGAAGGAGCCGGTGCAGCGCTACAAGGGCCTCGGCGAGATGGACGCCGACCAGCTGGCCGAGACCACCATGGACCCGCGCCACCGCACGCTGCGCCGGATCAACCTGGGCGACCTGGAGCAGGCCGAGCGGATCTTCGACCTGCTGATGGGCAACGACGTCGCCCCGCGCAAGGAGTTCATCGTGGATTCGGCGGCCACCCTGGACCGCTCCCGCATCGACGCCTGATTCCCGGCCGGACGCGAGGGCCCTCCACCCACGGG
>NZ_JBHVEU010000680.1:0-3014 GCF_042802075.1 Kitasatospora sp. NPDC057518 | reverse complement strand
CCCCGCAAGGGAAGCGGGGCCGGTGCCCCTCCCGCGCACGGAGGGACACCGGCCCCGCTCCACAACGTCACGAGCTCACGACGCCACGGCGGCCGCCCTACCGCGAGGCCATCGACGCCAGCCGCCGCGCGGCCCGGTACTGCCGCAGCACCTGGGCGAAGGAGGTGTGCCCCTGGGTGGTCCGGGCGAAGGCCCGCCAGGCCGGCGGCACCAGGCAGACCGCCGCGTGGAACAGGTACGGCCGCCGCTCGAAGGCGCCCAGCAGCTGCTTGCCCGCGCGCATCTCCACGCCCAGCCCGGCCTTGACCGCGAACGCGTAGTTCAGCGCCTCGCGCCGCACCGCCGCCGCGTTGCCCGCCTCGGCGACCTGCACCGCCCACTCGCCGGCCAGCCGGCCCGAGCGCAGCGCGTACGAGATGCCCTCGCGGGTCCACGGCTCCAGCAGTCCGGCCGCGTCCCCGGCGACCAGCACCCGGCCGCGGGAGAGCGGCGAGTCCTCGGTCCGGCAGCGGGTCAGGTGCCCGGACTCGACCTGCGGGGTGAACCCGGACAGGCCCAGCCGGCGGATGTAGTCGGCGAGGTACTGCTTGGTCCGCTCGCCGTCGCCGCGCGCCGAGATGACGCCGACCGTCAGGCTGCTGGTCTCGGTCTTCGGGAACACCCAGCCGTAACTGCCGGGCAGCGGGCCCCAGTCGAGGTGGATCCGGCCCGCCCAGTCGGCCGCGACCTGGGCCGGCACCGGGATCTCGGCCTCCAGGCCGAGGTCGATCTGGTCGAAGGTGACGCCGACGTGCCGGCCGATCCGGCTCGCGCTGCCGTCCGCGCCGACCACCGCGCGGGCCTCGAAGGTGCGCCCGTCGGCGGCCGTCACCAGGGCCGTCCGGTGCTCCCCGCCGCGCTGCTCGACGCCGGTGACGGTCACTCCGGTGACCAGCACCGCCCCGGCCTGCTTGGCCGCCTGCACCAGGCGCAGGTCGAACTCGTCCCGGTTGACCAGGCCGAACAGCATCCGCTTGGACCGCCGCGTACGGGTGTACCTCCCGTTGTAGGCGAAGGTGACGGCGTGCACCCGGTCCTGCAGCGGCAGCCGGAAGTCCGGCGGCAGGCTGTCCCGGGAGGGGCCGATGATGCCGCCGCCGCAGGTCTTGTACCGGGGGTGTTCGGCCTTGTCGAGCAGCAGCACCCGGCGGCCCTGGGCCGCGGCGGCGTGCGCGGCCGAGGAGCCCGCCGGTCCGGCGCCGACCACCACGACGTCCCAGACGCCGTCCAGCGGCGCGGCCGCGTCGTCGGTCGGACCGCCCTCGGCCGGGCTGTCGAGCGGGCTACGGGAATCGGAGCTTCCGGAGTCAGTCACGTCGAGCAATCCTATGCGTCCGGCCGCGCCGGTCGAGCGCGCCGCCCCCGCACCGGCGCCACCCGGCCGTACGGCCCGCCCGAAGGCGGCCCCTCCCCCTGAGGCCCGGTCCGCGGCCCACCCTCGGAACTCCCTGTTCCGCTCCACCTATGATCGGCACTACCGCAAACCGCCTCCTCCGCCCGCACCACCCCAAGGGCGGACCGTCCCCCCGGAGCCCCGATGTCACAGCCCCTGGCCGACGCCGTCCGATCCCTGATGGACCGTGCCCGCACCGACCTCGCCGAGCTGGTCGCCTTCCCGTCGGTCGCCGACCCGCGCCAGTTCCCGGTCGAGGAGTGCGAGAAGGCCGCGCGCTGGGTCGCCGACGCCTTCGCCGCCGAGGGCCTGACCGGCATCCGGCTGCTGGACACCCCGGACGGCACCCAGTCCGTCTACGGCGAGCTGCCCGGCCCCGAGGGCGCGCCGACCGTGCTGCTCTACTCCCACTACGACGTCCAGCCCCCGCTGGACGAGAACGCCTGGCACAGCCCCGCCTTCGAGCTGACCGAGCGCGACGGCCGCTGGTACGGGCGCGGCGCCGCCGACTGCAAGGGCAACATCCTGATGCACCTGACGGCGCTGCGGGCGCTGCGTCAGGTCCACGGCGACGCCTACCCGGTCGGTCTGAAGATCATCGTCGAGGGCTCCGAGGAGCAGGGCACCGGCGGTCTGGAGCGCTACGCCGAGGCCCACCCCGAGCTGCTCGCCGCCGACGCCATCATCATCGGCGACACCGGCAACTTCGCCCCCGGCCTGCCCACCGTGACCACCTCGCTGCGCGGCATGACGATCGTCGAGGCCACCGTCACCACGCTGGCCGGCAACCTGCACTCCGGGGCCTTCGGCGGCGCCGCCCCCGACGCGCTCCAGTCCCTGGTCCGGATGCTGGCCTCGCTGCACGACGAGAACGGCGACGTCGCGGTGGCCGGCCTGACCGCCGACCAGACCTGGACCGGCGTCCAGTACCCGGAGGAGCAGTTCCGCTCCGACGCCAAGGTGCTCGACGGCGTCGCCCTGACCGGCACCGGCACCCTCGCGGACCGCCTCTGGGCCCGCCCGGCCGTCACCGTCCTCGGCATCGACGCCCCGCCGGTGATCGGCGCCACCTCCTCCGTCCAGGCCATCGCCAAGGCCCTGATCAGCCTGCGCGTCGCCCCGGGCACGGACGCGGGCGCCGCCCAGGACGCCCTGGTCGCCCACCTGGAGGCGCAGGTCCCGCTCGGCGCCCGGCTCACCGTCGAGCGCCAGGGCAACGGCGCGCCGTTCCGCGCCGACACCAACGGCCCGGCGTACGAGGCGATGGGCGAGGCGATGGCCGAGGCCTTCGGGACGCCCATGGTCGCCTCCGGCGAGGGCGGCTCGATCCCGCTCTGCAACACGCTGCGCTCGCTCTACCCGCAGGCCGAGATCGTGCTGATCGGCGTCGAGGAGCCGACCACCCAGATCCACGCGGTCAACGAGAGCGTCGACCCGCGGGAGCTGGAGCAGATGGCCCTCACCGAGGCGCTGTTCCTCCGCCGCTACGCCGAACTGCGCTCCGTCTGACGGACCTTCGCAGCGACGTCCCGAGGCTCTTCCCGGAGGACGTCCGGCCGCCCGCCGCGCAACCGGCGGGCTG
>NZ_JBHVEU010000679.1:0-3025 GCF_042802075.1 Kitasatospora sp. NPDC057518 | reverse complement strand
TCCGCGGAGACCACCACGGTGTGGGACACCCCGGGGGTGTTGTCCACGAAATTGGTGATCAGCCAGTTCAGGTTCTGTGCGGCCTGGCTCATCTGGTTCAACTCAACGCTCCTGGTGATCTGCGCCGTTGCCGTCGCTCCGGCCACCGAAACTATCGAATCCGGGCTGCTGGGCACCATGCTGGTGGCCCGCCTGGTTGGCGGCCTGCTCGGCCCCGGCGCGACGGCCCTGCTGGATGCCGCGGCGCAGGTTGGTCAGTCGGCCGCGGACCTCCTCGGGGGCCCGGGAGACCTGCGGACCGGTCAGCGGCGAGGCCTCGGCGGTGCCGGAGACCAGGTTGGCCTGCGGGGTCCGCCGGGGCAGGCCCGACATGGTGACACCGCTGGTCGAGGGCTCGCGGATCTGCTCGGCGCGGCGCCAGCGCTCGTCGTTCGCGGACGGACGCCACGGCGCGTCGCCGGTGCCCGGCTGCGGTTGGCCCTGCGGCTGCTGCTGGTTCTGCTGCGGCCGGCCCTGCGACTGCTGCGGGGCCTGCTGCTGCGGGGCCGGCCGGGGAGCCTGCTGCTCGTCGGCCGACTGCTGGAACTCCGGTGCGGCGGTGCCGGGGCGGCGCGGCTGGTACGGCCGCGGCCGCGCCTGCTGCGAGCCGTCGGACTGCGGGAACCAGGGCTGCTCCTCGGCGCCCGGTCGGCCCGCGGCCTCGGACGGGCCGGTCGGCAGCGCCATCGGCTCCTGGTGCGGCAGCGGCAGCGGCTGCGGCTGCTGCGGGGCCTGCTCCTGGCGCACCGGCTCCGGACGCGGCGGGTTCGGCACGTTCGGCAGCACCGGCTCGACCAGGCCGAGGCCCAGCGGGTCGCGCGGGTCGATCTGGCTGGCCTCGAAGCGCGGACGGGCGAACTGCTGGGTGCTCTCCACCGGCGCCGGCTCGGCCGACGGCAGCGGCTGGGGCTGGGACTGCTGCGGGGCCTGCGGCGGCAGCTGCGGCTGGCGGTCGCGCTGCGGCGCGTCCGGGCCGGGGCGCTGCGGACCGCGCGGGCCCTGGGCGGCGGGACGGCCGGGGGCGTCGGGGCCCTGCGGGGCCGGACGGCGCTGCGGCAGGCCGTCCTGCGGACGGTTGCCCGGACGGGCGCCCTGCTGCGGCATGCCGGGGCCGCCGGGGCCGCCGGGGCGGCCGTGCTGCGGCTGCTCGCCGGTCCGGGCACCCGGACCGCCGTCGAACCCGCCGGCGGGACGCGGACGTTCCTGGCCGGGCCGGCCGGGCTGGGGCTGACCGGCCTGCGGCTGGCCCTGCTGCGGCTGACCGGGCTGTCCGGGCTGACCCGGCTGGCCGGGCTGCTGCTGACGGCCGCGGCGGGGCAGGCCGTTCGGGCCGCTCTGCGGCGGGCCCTGGCGGCCCGGGGCGCGCTGCGGCAGACCGCCCTGCTGGGCCTGCTGCGGAGCCTGCTGGTTCTGCGGGGCCTGCTTCTGCTGCTTCTGCTGCGGCTGGGCGGGCCGCTGGCCCTGGCCCTGCTGACCGCCGCCCTGCGGGGCGGGGTTCTCCCGCAGCGACTGGCCGACCTTGCGGGTCGGCAGACCGCCGCCGGACGCGCCCGGACCGCCCGGCGCACCGGGACCGCCCTGCGCGCCCGGACCGCCCTGCGGACCGGGACCGGTCGGACCGGTCGGAGCGGCCGGACCGCCCTGGCCGAGCTGCGGACGGCCGCCCTGTGGGGCACCGGCGGCCGGACCGCCCTGGCCGAGCGCGGCCGGACCGCTCTGGCGGCCGGGCGGCACCTGGCGCTGCTGGCGCGGCGTCGGGGTGACCCCGCGCTGCTGCTTGCCCTGGGCGGAGCCGGCCCGGCCGGCGCCGCGGCGGTCGCCCGAATTGGTGACGTCCACCGGGAGCATGACCAGCGCGGTGGTGCCGCCGGAGTCGCTGGGGCGGAGCTGGATGCGGATGCCGTGTCGCAGGGACAGGCGGCCGACCACGAAGAGGCCCATGCGGCGGGAGACCGAGACGTCCACCGTCGGCGGGTTGGCGAGGCGCTCGTTGATCTCGGCGAGGTCGTCGGGGCTCAGGCCGATGCCGGTGTCGTGGATCTCGACCAGGACGCGGCCGTCCGGCAGCGCGTGGCCGGTGACCCGGACGCGGGTCTGCGGGCTGGAGAACGAGGTGGCGTTCTCCAGCAGCTCGGCGAGCAGGTGGACGAGGTCGTTGACGACGCGGCCGGCGACCTCGGCCGACGGCACGGCGGCGAGCTCGATGCGCTCGTACTGCTCCACCTCGGAGGCGGCGGCGCGGAGCACGTCGACCAGCGGGACGGGCCTGGTCCAGCGGCGGCCCGGGTCCTCACCGGCGAGGACGAGGAGGTTTTCGCCATTGCGGCGCATGCGGGTCGCGAGGTGGTCCAGCTTGAAGAGGTTGGCCAGCTGGTCCGGGTCCGCCTCGCGGCTCTCCAGCTCGGAGATGAGCGACAGCTGGCGCTGGATGAGGCCCTGGCTGCGGCGCGAGAGGTTGGTGAACATCGCGTTGATGTTGCCGCGCAGGAGGGCCTGCTCGGCGGCGAGGCGGACGGCCTCGCTGTGCACCATGTCGAACGCGTGGGCCACGTGGCCGATCTCGTCGGTGGAGTCGACGGCGACCGGCTCGACCGTGGTGTCGACGTCGTGCGGGTCGGCCTCGGAGAGGGTCTTGACCAGCTCGGGCAGACGGCGCTCGGCGACGTCCTCGGCCGCGGCCTGGAGGCGGGTCAGCGAGCGCACCATCGAGCGGGCGATCAGACCGGCGCCACCGAGGGCGACGAGCAGCACCAGGGCGACCGCGACACCGATGATCAGGGCGTCGGCGTCGGCCTGGGACTGGAGGTCCTGGGCCTTTCCGTCCAGGTTCTCGATGAGCTTGGACTCGATCCGGCGCTCGGCGGTGATCTTCGAGCTGGCCTTCTCGTACCAGTCCTTGTAGCTGACCGCCTCGGTCTGGCGGATGCCGCTCTGGGTGAGGATCGTGGAGGCGTATCGGTCGGCGTCGGCGACCACCGAGTTGTAG
>NZ_JBHVEU010000678.1:0-3063 GCF_042802075.1 Kitasatospora sp. NPDC057518 | reverse complement strand
GGCCCGAAGACCCGCTGTTGCAGCGGGTGGGGCCCGTCGGCATTTCGGGTGACAGCCGGCCGCCCGCGGCGTGCCACCCGGAAACCGGGCGGCCGCGGTGGGACAAGCTGGGTGCCGCCCGTCCCGCGCCGGGGAGTGCCGCAGGCCGCCCCCGGTCCGCCCGACCGGGTCAGCTGAGGTTCCGCAGGACGACTGGACGGAGGCGCGCGGTGGCGAAGCTCGCAGGTCAACTGGTCGAAGCCCTCGAAGGGCTGTTGGGGGTCCCGGTACCGCTGCGGGTACAGGCCTGGGACGGCAGCACCGCCGGGCCGCCGGGCGCGCCCACCGTGGTCCTGCGCAACCGCCGGGCGCTGCGCCGGCTGGTCTGGCAGCCGGGCGAGCTGGGCCTGGCCCGGGCCTACGTCGCGGGGGACCTGGAACTCGCCCCCGGCACCGACCTGTACGAGACGCTCTCCGCCGTCGCCCGCTTCGCCGAGCGGCCGGAGGTCCGCACCCTGGCCCTCGGGCCGCGCGAGGCGCTCGGCCCCAAGGGCCGCCGGGTGCTCGCCGCCGCGCTGCGGGCCGGGGCGGTCGGCCTCGAGCCCGAGCCGCCCCGCGAGGAGGTCCGCAGGGCCCCCGGGCGGCTGCACAGCCGCAGCCGCGACCGCGCGGCCATCAGCCACCACTACGACGTCGGGAACGACTTCTACCGGATCGTGCTGGGCTCCTCGATGGTCTACTCGTGCGCCTACTGGGCGCCCGAGGCGAAGAGCCTGGAGGCGGCCCAGGAGGCCAAGCTCGACCTGATCTGCCGCAAGCTCGGCCTGCGCCCCGGGATGCGCCTGCTGGACGTCGGCTGCGGCTGGGGCTCGCTGCTGCTGCACGCGGCGAAGCACTACGGGGTCACCGCGGTCGGCGTCTCCATCTCCACGGAGCAGGTCGCGCTGGCCCGCGCCAGGGTCGAGGAGGCCGGGCTGTCCGACCGGGTCGAGGTCCGGCTCCAGGACTACCGGGAGATCACCGACGGGCCCTTCGACGCGATCTCCAGCGTCGGGATGGCCGAGCACGTCGGCTCCGAGCAGTACCGGGTCTACGCCGAGGGCCTGTACCGGCTGCTGGTGCCCGGCGGCCGGCTGCTCAACCACCAGATCGCCCGCCGCCCCGACATCCCCGGGGTGCCGCACCGCACCAGCCCCTTCATCGACCGCTACGTCTTCCCGGACGGCGAGCTCTCCCCCGTCGGGTCCACGGTGGCCCGGCTGGAGGAGGCCGGCTTCGAGGTCCGGGACGTCGAGTCGCTGCGCGAGCACTACGGGCTGACCCTGCGCGAGTGGGTGGCCAACCTGGAGGCGCACTGGACGGAGGCGGTCCGGCTGGTCGGCCGCGGCCGGGCCCGGGTCTGGCGGCTGTACATGGCGGCCTCCGCGCTCGCCTTCGAGCAGAACCGGATCGGGATCAACCAGGTCCTCGCCGTCCGCAGCACCGAGGAGGGCGCGGCGGGCCTGCCGCCGACCCGCGAGGAGTGGCTGCTGCGTCCCTCCGTGGGTGCGCCGCAGCTGGTCGCGGGGGGTGCCGCCGCAGCCCCGGCCGACCCGGATTTGGGAGATCGGCCGTCGGTCCGCTAATCTTTCAGTGCGGCAAGGGCCTATAGCTCAGACGGTTAGAGCGCTTCCCTGATAAGGAAGAGGCCACAGGTTCAAGTCCTGTTAGGCCCACCACCGCGAAGGGCCCGGAGTGATCCACTCCGGGCCCTTCGGCGTTTTCGCGGATCGGCCGGCATCCGGTACGATCTCTCATCGGTGAGGGCCTATAGCTCAGACGGTTAGAGCGCTTCCCTGATAAGGAAGAGGCCACAGGTTCAAGTCCTGTTAGGCCCACCTCCCCGAAGGGCCCGGAGTGATCCACTCCGGGCCCTTCGGCGTTTCCCGCCGCGCTGCCTCCGCGCGTCCCGCCGCATGCCCGCCGCGTTCCCACCGCATTCCCGCCGCCGGGCCGGGAACCGCGCGCCCCTCCCGACGGTTCTCGGGGGAGGGACGGTGGAGGGTTGGTGACGGCATGGCGGTGTTCTGGGCGATGAGCATCCCCGGACTGGTCTGCGCCCTGGTGGTGCTGGCCGCGCTCGATCAACTGGCACTGCGGGCGCGCCGCGCCCGCTGGGTGCCCTGGCGGGGGACGGGCCGGGAGGGGCAGATCTCGGCCACCGGGTTCGAGCAGCTGCACGCGCAGTTCGCCGCGGGCAAGCAACACGAGCTGGACGAACGTCGCAGCACCCTGATGCTGCGGGACGAGGAGGGCGAGGGGGCGCCGCCGCGGACCAGGGTGGACCTGGCGAACGGCACCGCCGTGGTGGTGGCACCGGGCCGCCCGGCGGACGGGACGGCGGGCGGACCCGCGGACGGCTCGGCGGGCCGGGTCTGATCCGCGGGCGCGCGGGACGGTCCGGGCACGGTCGGACCGCCCGCCAGGAGGTGCGGCGTCAATCCTGGGACCGGACCGCCGGGTTGGCCGCACCGGTGGCTGGTCACGATTGGGACACCGGTGTGTATCATCGGCCGCAAGGGCAGTCTGGCACCCGGCCGCCCGTTCGCGCTCGAAACACAACTGGACTCGTCGGCCCGGTCAGTCCGGCCGGATCCGGCTCTTGAGTCCACCAACGCAAGAAGGACGAGGTCCCGCGGTGAAGAAGCTTCTCCTGGTCGCCCTGGTCGCCCTCGGCGGCTTCTTTGTCTACCGTCAGGTCCAGGCGGACCGCGCCGAGCAGGACCTGTGGACCGAGGCCACCGACCCGGTCCCGGCCGGTCGCTGAGCCCCCGGCGATCTGACGATCGACGAACTCCGGAGGCGCCCGTCGGCGCCTCCCGGGCCGGCCGGCCCGGTCGACGAACCGGACCGGCCGACCCCTTGGAACGGCACCGTTCCGGGGGGACGGCGCTGGGAATCGCGCCGGAAACCGGTACGCTAGTGCCCGTTGGCACGCGCGCGGTGCCGTCGAGGGGCATTAGCTCAGTTGGTAGAGCGCTGCCTTTGCAAGGCAGATGTCAGGAGTTCGAGTCTCCTATGCTCCACAGTCCACAGCAGTAGCCC
>NZ_JBHVEU010000677.1:0-3064 GCF_042802075.1 Kitasatospora sp. NPDC057518 | reverse complement strand
GCCCGCCCCTCCCGACGTCCTCCCGCCGCCCGCGGTCCCCGCGCGCCCCGCCCGACCGCCCGCTGCCGCGCCACGCCGGGCCCGTCCCACCCCTGGTCGACGCCCCGTCAGCCCCGCAGCCCAGCCCTGGTGGCGGGCCCACCGGGCCGCCCGTAGCGTCGACACGGCCGCATCCACCGGCCGTCACCGCCCGCGCACAGCGCGTCAGCCCCACCGCTGGACCGAGCGGAAGACCACCGCACCCGTACGAGCGCCGCGCGCGCCGAAAGGAAACAGGTCACCACTCATGCCCACGCGACGGGTCCACCACCTCGCCGCGGCCACCGCCGCCGCCACCGCCCTGACCACCGTCCTCACCTCGCTGGCCGCCGCTCCCGCGGCCCACGCCGCCCCCCGCTTCCCGCTGCACTTCGTCCAGCCCGGCGAATCGATTCAGCAGGCCGTCGACGCCGCCCGGCCCGGTGACACCGTCCAACTGCTCCCCGGCACCTACCAGGGCAGCGTCCGCATCACCACCCCCCGCCTCACCCTGCGCGGCTTCGGCGACGAGAGCGTGATCACCCCCGGGGAGGGCGGCGAGAACGCCTGCGCCACCGCCGGGCACGGCATCTGCGTGGTCGGCACCGAGGAGGACCCGCTGTCCGACGTCAGGATCGACAGCCTCGCCGTCACCGGCTTCCGCAAGAACGGCATCGACGCCAGCGGCACCACCCGCCTGACCGTCCGCGGCACCTACGTCCACGACAACGGCCAGCAGGGCATCAGCCAGGAGATGTCCACCCGGGCCGTCATCCGCGGCAACCGCTCGGCCGACAACGGCCAGTCCGGCGTCTTCCTCGCCAACTACGCCTACCGCGAGGGCGGCTCGCCCGACACCGGCGGCACCGTGGTCGAGGGCAACGAACTGACCGGCAACCGGGTCGGCGTCACCGTCCGCCGGCTGCGCGGGCTGGCCGTCCAGTCCAACGGGATCAGCGGCAACTGCGCCGGCGTCTTCGTGGTCGGCGACGAGGGCGTGCCCCGCGCCGGGGACCTCGACGTCCGGGACAACTCCGTCATCGGCAACAACAAGTTCTGCCCGGCCAACCCGCGCCTGGGCGCCATCCAGGGAGCCGGCATCGTCCTCACCGGCACCGAGGACACCCGGGTGACCGGCAACGAGGTGCGCGACAACACCGGCACCTCGGACTTCTCCGGCGGCATCGTCCTGTTCAAGAGCGTCGTCGGCGTCGCCAACGCCCGCGCCGTGATCGCCGACAACGAGCTGAGCGGCAACGGTCCGGCCGACCTCGCCGACCGCGACTCCGGCACCGACAACACCTTCGCCCGCAACACCTGCGGGCGCTCCGAGCCGGCCGGCCGCTGCTGAGCCCCGGTACCCCCTCGCCGCCCGCCGCCGCACCAGGAACTCCCTAGGACCCGAGGAAACCCAGCCATGACCACCGCACCCGTCCATACCAGCCCCCAGGCCGCGATGCGCCTGCGCGAGCTCGTCTTCGGCGCCGCCTGCGCCGCCGCCGTCCGCGCCGCCGCCCGGCTCGGCGTCGCCGACGTGCTCGGCGACACCCCGGCCACCGTGACCGACCTCGCCGTCGCCCTCGACACCGAGCCCCGCCAACTGCGCCGCCTGCTGCGCGCGCTCGCCTGCTACGGGCTCTTCGCGCAGAGCGGCGACGACCGCTTCGAGCACACCGAGATGTCCCGGCTGCTGCGCGAGGACGCCCCCAACTCGCTGCGCTACATCTCCCTCTGGTGCACCGAGCCGTGGACCTGGGAGGCCTGGCCGAAGCTGGACGAGGCGGTCCGCTCCGGCCGCAACGTCTTCCCCGACCTGTTCGGCAAGGAGTTCTTCGACTACCTGCACAGCGACGCGGGCGACTCGGCGAAGGTCTTCGACAAGGCGATGACCACCTCCAGCCGGCAGTCCGCCGAGGACTTCGCCGACTACCTGGACCTCACCGGCATCGACTCGGTGGCGGACATCGGCGGCGGCCAGGGCCACGTGCTGGCCAGCCTGCTGGAGAAGCACCCGGCGCTGCACGGCACCCTGCTCGACCTGCCCAAGGTGGTGGCCGGCGCCGACCCCCGGCTCCAGGACGGCGGCGCCTTCTCCGCCCGGGCCCGCCTCGTCCCGGGCGACTGCCGGACGGAGATCCCGGTCCGCGCCGACCTCTACATCATCAAGAACATCCTGGAGTGGGACGACGACAGCACCCGCCGCACCCTCGCCAACGTGGTGAAGGCGGCCGGCTCCGGCGCCCGCGTGGTGGTGGTGGAGAACCTGGTCGACAACAGCCCCTCGATGCGCTTCACCACCGCGATGGACCTGATGCTGATGCTCAACGTGGGCGGTGCCAAGCACTCCGAGGAGAGCATGGTCGGGCTGATGGCGGAGGCCGGACTGGTGGTCACCGCGGTCAACCCGGTCAACCCGTACCTGCACGCCTTCGAGGCCGTCGTGAGCGGCTGAGCCGACCCCTGCACGCCCCCGCACACCTCCGTACGACGAGAACGGACCGTACGACCAGAACGACCGCCGGCCCCCGGACATCGGGGGCCAGCGGTCGTCGTGCGCGGGCCGGGTCAGGCCGGGTGCGAGGACTCCAGATGGGCGAAGACCACCACGTTGTCCAGGTAGTCCCGCCGCTTCTTGTCGTACGCGCCGCCGCAGGTGATCAGCCGGAGCTGGGCGTCGGGGGTCCTGCCGTAGACCCTGGCGTCGGGGAAGGCGTTCTTGGCGAAGGTCTCCACCGAGTCCACCGAGAACACCGCGACCGTCCCGTCCGCGCGGCTCACCTCGACCTTGTTGCCAGGCAGCAGGAAGCTCAGCAGCAGGAACACCGCCGGGCCCTTGGTGGTGTCCACGTGCCCGGCCAGCACCGCGCTGCCGCGCTCGCCCGGGGTGACGCCGTCCCGGTACCAGCCGACCAGGTTCTTGTCGTCCGGCGGCGGCGCGTCGAGCTGGCCCGCGGGGTTGAGGGCCAGCTCGGTGAACGGCGCGTCGACGGCGATCTGCGGGATCCGCAGCCGGGTCGGCTTGGCGCGTTGGAGCGCGGGCGTCCCC
>NZ_JBHVEU010000676.1:0-3154 GCF_042802075.1 Kitasatospora sp. NPDC057518 | reverse complement strand
GGAACGGCGGAGAGCCCCCGCCCGGGTGGGCGGGGGCTCTCGATGACTCGCGTGGATCGGGCCGGCCGGGTCAGACGGTGACGGGCTCCGGGGCGGGGGCGGGGGTGGCGGCCGGGAGGTGGCGCATCAGGCGGTAGGCCAGGACCGCGGCGCCCAGGGCGAAGACCAGGCCGACCACGGCGGCGACGTGCAGGCCGTCGGTGAAGGCGGTGCGGGCGGTCTCCAGCAGGTCGGCGCCGAGCCGGTCGGGCAGGTGGGCGGCGACGGTGGCCGCGCCGCCGAGGGTGTCCTGGGCGGTCCGGGCGGCCTCGCCGTCGACGCCGGCCGGGAGGGCGCCGTCCAGCCGGTGGTGGTAGACGGCGGCGCCGGCCGCGCCGAGCAGGGCGATGCCGAGGGAGCTGCCGAGTTCGACGGCGGTCTCGGAGGTGGCGGAGGCGGCGCCGGCCTGCTCGACCGGGGCGGCGGAGACGACCATCTCGGCGGTCATCGTCATGGTGCCGACCGTCCCGGCGGCCAGTACGCCGGCCGCGGTGAGGACGAGTGCCAGCGGGGAGTGCGGGCCGACCTGGGTCATCATCGCGAAGCCCGCCGAGCCGACCAGGAAGCCGCCGCCCATCAGCACCGCCGGGCGGAGCCGGCCGGCCAGCGCCGAGCTGACGCCGACCGCCGCGCCGACGCCCAGGCTCGGCACCAGCGACCAGAGCGAGGCGGTCAGCGGGCTCATGCCCTTGACCAGCTGGAGGTACTGGGAGGTGAAGAGGGCGAAGCCCATCATCGCGAACATCGCGATGCTGTTGACGCTGATCGCGCCGCTGAAGGTGCGGATCCGGAACAGGCCGAGGTCGAGCAGCGGGTTCGCGGCGGTGCGCTGGCGCTGGACGAAGGCGCCGGCCAGCAGCAGTCCGGCGGCGACGGCGAGCCCGGGCAGGAGGCTCCAGCCCTCGACGGCGATCGTCTTGACGCCGTAGACCAGCGGCAGGATCGCGGCCAGCGACAGCGCGGCGCCGAGCAGGTCGAAGCGGCCGGTGCGGCGGGTGGAGCGGTACTCGGGGAGCAGGACGGGCGCGGTCAGCAGCACCAGGGCCATGACCGGGACGGCGAGCAGGAAGGCCGAGCCCCACCAGAAGTGCTCCAGCAGCAGGCCGCCGGCGACCGGGCCGAGGGTGGCCCCGGCGGTGAGGATGCCGCCCCAGGCGCCGAGCGCGATCTGCCGCTGCCTGGGGTCGTGGAACATCGTGCGGATCAGCGCGAGGGTCGAGGGCATCACGGTGGCCCCGGCGGCGCCGAGCACGGCGCGGGCCGCGATGAGCTGGCTGGCGTCGTGTGACCAGGCGGCCAGCAGCGAGGCGCCCGCGAAGCCGGCGGCGCCGATCATCAGCAGTCGGCGGCGGCCGATCCGGTCGCCCAGCGCGCCCATCGTGATGAGCAGCCCGGCCAGCAGGAACGAGTACATGTCCATGATCCACAGCTGCTGGGTGCCGCTCGGCGCCAGCGTGGTGGAGATGTACGGGACGGCGAAGAAGAGCACGCCCATGTCCATGGTGAGGACGAGGGTCGGGAGCAGGAGGACGGCCAGGCCGATCCATTCGCGACGGCCTGCGCGGCCGGTGGTTGCGGTCATGGGGAAGACGGTACGGATGTGTCAGACGCTTGTCTAGTACAGATGTGCAAGACATCTGTTCAGTTCTTCCGTAGGATCGGGGCATGGGAAACCGCGAAGACCTGATGGCCGGCGCCAAGCGCTGCCTGTACGAGAAGGGCTACGGGCGCACCACCGCCCGTGACATCGCGACCGCCTCCGGCGTCAGCCTGGCCGCGATCGGCTACCACTTCGGCTCGAAGGAGACGCTGCTCAACGCGGCGATGATCGAGGCGATCGGGGAGATGGGGGAGGCGCTCGGCGCGGTGGTGATCGCCGCCAACCAGGTGTCGGACGACCCGGAGGTGCGCTTCGCGGCGGTCTGGGACGGGCTGCGGGAGGTCTTCGTCGAGCACCGCGGGCTCTGGGCGGCCCAGTTCGAGGCGCTCGCCCAGGCCGGGCACGCCCCCGAGCTGGCGCAGGCCTTCGCGGCGGCGCAGAAGGAGGGCCGGCTCGGCCTCGCCGCGGTGTTCCGGGGGCTGCCCGAGGTGCCGGACACCGAGGAGGAGGTCGCCCTCGGGAGCTTCTACCAGACCCTGCTGGCCGGTTACTGCGCCCAGTGGCTGGCCGCGCCCGAACTCGCGCCCAGCGGGCAGGACTTCCTGCGCGGGCTGCGGCTGGTCAGCGACAGTGTGTTCAACCCCGTGCGGCCGTAGGGAACGTCCCGCCCGTGGGGTGCGCCCCGCCCGTGGGGTGCGCCCCGCGCGCCCGTAGCGGGTGTTCCGCCGCCCGCTACGGGGTGACGGCGGTCAGCAGCACCACCGAGTCGACGTGCGCCAGCAGCCCGTGCCGCTCCTGCGGGACGGGCTCCAGGCGGCCGGCCGCCAGTTCCAGCCGCCGGCCGGCGATGGTCAGCGAGACCCGGCCGCGCAGCACCTGGACGCTGCCCGCGGTGGGCGGGTTGTGCTCGTCCAGCGCGGTGCCGGCGGTCAGCGCGATCACGGTCTGCCGCAGGATCCCGTCGTGCAGGACCAGGTGGGCGCTGCGCCCGTGCGGGCTCTCGGCCGCCCGGGCGGCGTGCTCCACGGCGAGCTGTTCGAGATCGGGCATCGCGCCTCCTCCTCGCTCCGGGCGCACTCCGTGTGCCCAGGGTCGCGGACGCCCGGGGGCCCCGCACCCGGAAGCGCTCCGCACCCCGGAAGGGCCCCGCACCCCGGAGCGGCCCGAGGTGCAGCCCCCGCCGACTGCCCGCATCGTGGAGGCATGGCGACCAACCAGATCTTCAACGGGCTTCAGGTCAACCGCTCGCTGCTGGCCGGCGGCGTGGTGCTCACCGGCGTCGGATCGCTGCTCGGCGCGGCCGGCGCGGCGATGGTGTGCGCCGCGCTGTTCACCGCCGGCCGCGGCTGGCTGCGGAGCCTGGAGACCGCTCCGACCGCGCTCGCCCAGCGGGCCCTGCACGACGCGAAGGTGGCGTCCTCGGCCGGCTGGGACGCCTGGCGCGCCCAGCACGGCTCGCCCAACTGAGCCGGTGCGGCTGTCGGGCCGGGTGCGGCGGGTCACGCCTTCGGGTGG
>NZ_JBHVEU010000675.1:0-3134 GCF_042802075.1 Kitasatospora sp. NPDC057518 | reverse complement strand
GGCTCAGGCGGACGGCTCGCCGGTGGCGGTGCCCGTGCAGCAGGCCTCGGGGGCGCCGGCGGCGCTCTTGCCGAGGGTGTCGGCGTCGGCCTTGACCACGTAGACCTCCCAGGGCTCCTTGCCGGGGGCGGTCACCCAGACCTTGTCCTGGACGGCGTAGCAGCAGGAGGTGTCGTTCTCCTCGAAGGCGGCGAGGCCGGCGTCCCGGAGGCGGGTGGTGGCGGCGGTGACCTGCTCGGTGGAGGCGACCTCGACGCCGAGGTGGTCCAGGCGGGTGTCCTCGCCAGGCTCGCCCTCGATGAGGACGAGCTTCAGCGGGGGCTCGGTGATGGCGAAGTTCGCGTAGCCGGGGCGGCGCTTGGCGGGCTCGGTGCCGAAGAGCTTGGTGTAGAAGGCGATGGAGCCTTCGAGGTCGGCGACGCGCAGGGCGAGCTGGACACGGGACATGGTGGCCTCCAACAGGCTGGATCGAGCCTGGATCGATATCCGTCGATGCAAGCTTGCGGACTGGATCGGCGTTCGTCAATATAGAAGCATGTCGAAACAGGAACTCCGAGTACTGGGCCAGGACGACGGCGCGGACGGCTGCTGCCCCGGGCTGCTGAGCGCTCCGCTGGACGAAGGGCAGGCCGCCGAACTGGCGCCGCTGTTCAAGGCCCTGGGCGATCCGGTGCGGCTGCGGCTGCTGTCGATGATCGCCTCCGGCGCCGGCGGCGAGGTGTGCGTCTGCGACCTGACCCCGGCCTTCGACCTGTCCCAGCCGACGATCTCCCACCACCTGAAGCTGCTGCGGCAGGCCGGGCTGATCGACTCCGAGCGCCGGGGCACCTGGGTGTACTACCGGCTGGTCCCCGAGACCACCGACCGCCTCGCGGGCGTCCTCACCCGCCCGGTGCCGCTCGAACCCGGCCCGGCGTCGACCCGAACCCGCCCGGTGCCGCTCGGAGCCGCCGAGTGAGCGCCGCAATCGGGGCGCCCGCCCCCGCCCCCGTCGCCGGCCGGCTGTCGTTCGTCGACCGCTACCTCGCGCTCTGGATCCTCGCCGCGATGGCCCTCGGCATCGGCCTCGGCCGGCTCGTCCCGGGCCTGGGCGACGCGCTCGCGAAGGTGACCGTCACCGGCGTCTCGCTGCCGATCGCGCTCGGCCTGCTGGTGATGATGTACCCGGTGCTCGCCAAGGTCCGCTACGACCGGCTCGACACCGTCACCCGGAACCGCCGCCTGCTGATCCCCTCCCTGGTGCTCAACTGGCTGGTCGGGCCCGCCGTGATGTTCGCGCTCGCCTGGCTGCTGCTGCCCGACCTGCCCGAGTACCGCACCGGACTGATCATCGTCGGCCTCGCCCGCTGCATCGCCATGGTGATCATCTGGAACGACCTGGCCTGCGGCGACCGGGAGGCCGCCGCCGTGCTCGTCGCCCTGAACTCCGTCTTCCAGGTGGTCGCGTTCGGCGCGCTGGGCTGGTTCTACCTGTCCGTGCTGCCCGGGTGGCTCGGCCTGGAACAGGCGGCGCTCGACGTGTCGGCCTGGGAGATCGCCCGCAGCGTGCTGGTCTTCCTCGGCATCCCGCTCGCCGCCGGCTACCTCACCCGCCGCCTGGGCGAGAAGGCCCGCGGCCGCACCTGGTACGAGACCGGGCTGCTGCCGCGGATCGGCCCGTTCGCGCTGTACGGGCTGCTGTTCACGATCGTCGTCCTGTTCGCGCTCCAGGGCCGTGCGATCACCTCGCAGCCCCTCGACGTCGCCCGGATCGCGCTGCCGCTGCTGGTGTACTTCGCCGTCATGTGGGCCGGTTCCCTGGCGCTGGGCCGCGCGGTGGGCCTGGACCACCCGCGCGCCACCACCCTGGCGTTCACCGCCGCGGGCAACAACTTCGAACTGGCCATCGCCGTCGCCATCGCCACCTTCGGCGCCACCAGCGGCCAGGCCCTCGCCGGAGTCGTCGGGCCGCTGATCGAGGTGCCGGTGCTCATCGGCCTCGTCCACGTGGCCCTGGCCGCCCGCCGCTACTTCCCCCAGCCCGCCACCGCCGTCGAAGGGTCCGCCCGTGTCTGAGCCTCAGCCGCCCGTGCCCGCAGCCGTGTTGCCGTCCGGGCCGTCCAAGCCCTCCAAGCCGTCCGTGCTGTTCGTCTGCGTGCACAACGCCGGCCGTTCCCAGATGGCCGCCGCCTTCCTCAGCCACCTCGGCGGCGACCGGGTCGAGGTCCGGTCAGCCGGCTCCGCGCCCGCCGACACCGTCAACCCGGCCGTGGTCCGGGCGATGGCCGAGGCGGGGATCGACCTCTCCGCCGAGACGCCCAAGGTCCTCACCGTCGAGGCGGTCCGGGCCTCGGACGTGGTGATCACCATGGGCTGCGGCGACGCCTGCCCGTACTTCCCCGGAAAGCGCTACCTGGACTGGCAGTTGGTGGACCCGGCCGGCCAGGGCATCGACGCCGTGCGCCCGATCCGCGACGAGATCGAGCGGCGGGTCCGCGCTCTTCTCGCCGAGCTGGGCGTGGGCGTGGGGGCGGGGACGTGACCGGGGACGTGACCGTCGTCGCGATGACGGTGGCGCACGCCGAGCAGGTCCTGGCGATCTACCGGTTCGGGATCGACGGCGGCGACGCCACCTTCGAGACCGCCGCGCCGAGCTGGGAGGCGTTCGACGCCGCGCGCCTGGCCGAGCACCGTCTCGTCGCCCTCGACGGACACGGGGACGGGGACGGGGACGGGCACGGGCACGGCCGGGTGCTCGGCTGGGCCGCGGTGGCCCGGGTGTCGGACCGGTGCGCGTACGCGGGTGTGGTCGAACACTCCGTCTACGTCCACCCCGAAGCGCGGGGGCGGGGCGTGGGCGCCGCGTTGCTGGAGGCGCTGATCGCCTCCACCGAGCGGGCCGGGATCTGGACGATCCAGTCGGGGATCTTCCCGGAGAACACGGCCAGTCTCGCCCTGCACGCCAGGGCCGAGTTCCGGGTCGTCGGGACGCGGGAGCGCGTCGGCCGGCGCGACGGCCGGTGGCGCGACGTGGTCCTCCTCGAACGCCGCAGTCCTACGGTCGGTTGAGCACATCGTTGACCACCCCCGACCTCCATACGACGGCGGGCAAGATCGAGGACTTCCGGCTGCGAGCGGCCGAGGCGGTGCGGGCC
>NZ_JBHVEU010000674.1:0-3165 GCF_042802075.1 Kitasatospora sp. NPDC057518 | reverse complement strand
GTGTCGGTGGGCCCCTTCCGTCGTTCTGCGACGCCTCGGACGCCGTCGCTCGGACGCTGTCGCTCGGATGCCGTCGCTCAGATGCCGTCGGTCAGCTCGCGGGCCCGCTTGACGTCGTCGGCCATCCGGTCCAGCAGCGCGTCGATGGAGTCGAACTTCTCCATCCCGCGCAGGTAGGCCAGGAAGTCCACGGCCACGTGCAGCCCGTACAGGTCCAGGCCGACCCGGTCGATGGCGTAGGCCTCGACGGTGCGGGTGGTGCCGTCGAAGGTCGGGTTGGTGCCGACCGAGATCGCCGCCGGCATCCGCTCGCCGTCGGCGGTCAGCCAGCCCGCGTACACGCCGTCCGCCGGGATCGCGCTGTGCGGCACGGTGTCGACGTTGGCGGTCGGGTAGCCCAGGTCGCGGCCGCGCTGCGCGCCGCGCACCACCACGCCCTCCACCCGGTGCGGACGGCCCAGCACCTCGTTGGCGCCGGCCATGTCCCCGGTCTCCACCAGCCGGCGGGTCAGGCTGGAGGAGAACGGCTCGCCGTCCCCGGCCGTGCCGCACACCTGGAGGTCGACCACCTCGACCTCGAAGTCGTCCGCCCGGCCCAGTTCGCCGAGCAGCTCGACGTTCCCGGCCGCCCGGTGCCCGAAGCGGAAGTTGGGGCCCTCGATGACGACCCGCGCGTGCAGCGCGTCCACCAGTACCTGCCGGACGAAGGTCTCCGGGGACTCCTGGGAGAACTCGGTGGTGAACGGCAGCACCAGCACCGCGTCCACGCCCAGCTCCGCGATCAGCTCGGCACGGCGCGGGTGCGGCGCGAGCAGCGGCGGGTGGCTGCCCGGGCGGATGACCTCGCGCGGGTGCGGGTCGAAGGTCACCACGACCGCCGGGACGCCCAGTTCGCGGGCCCGCTCGACCGCCCGCCCGATGATCAGCTGATGTCCTCGGTGCACCCCGTCGAACGAGCCGATGGTGACGACGCTGCGTCCCCAGTCCCCGGGGATCTCCTCCAGGCCACGCCAGCGCTGCACCTGACCGCTCCTTGTTCCGTACGGCGCGTACCCTCTGTACGCTCAAACGCTCAAAACCCGAACCCCTATAGCGTGCCATGCGCCTGCCCCGGCTCAGGCACCGGAATACGGGTTGAGCCCGCCGAGGGCCCCGCGGCCCGCCCGGAGACGGCCCGCTCGGCCTCCGCGGCGGCGTACTGCGGGTCCCGTCCGGCCGCCGCCAGGGCCCGCATCCGGGCCAGCCGGGGGCCGTCCGGGTCGGTCGGCGCGGCCCCGGACGGCCACCGGGCGAGCAGCCGGGCGAAGGCCGCCGACCGCCCGGCGCAGCGCACCAGCAGCTCGTCCGCGCCCGGCAGCCCGGTGCCGGCCCGGGCCAGCACCGCCCGGGCCCGGGCCGGGTTCTCGGCCGCGCAGTGCTCGGCGAGCCGCTCCACGGCGACGGTCAGCACCGCCGGGTCGGTCTCGGCGGCGAGCAGGGTGTCCAGCAGCTCGCAGCGCAGCGCGTCCGCCGCCGGGTCGGCCACCGGGACGGACAGCACCTCGGCGAACGGCCGCCGGACGGCCGCGCTGCGGGCCGCCAGCGCAGCGCCGATCAGCACCCGCAGCTCCAGCCGGTCGGCCGGGCCGGCGGCTGCGCGCGCCAGCCGGCGGCCGAGGTAGTCGACGGCGACCGGGCCGGCCAGCCCCGGGTTCCCGCGCAGCAGCCCGGCGGCCAGCTCGGCGCCCCGCCGCACGGCCGCCGGGGCGGTGGCGTCGGCGAGCACCCGCAGCGTCTCGGCGGGCGCCGCGCCGGGGGCGGCCGAGCACTCGGCGAAGGCCGCCAGGACGGGTTCCGGGTCGCTCTCCAGGGCCGGGGCGAGCGCCCGCGGGGTGAGGAAGGCGTCGCCGCCGGCCCGCAGCAGGGCGAGCGCGGCCGGCAGGTGCTCGGCCCGGGTCGCCGGATCGCCGACCAGCAGCGCCAGCGCGGCCCCGTGCAGACCGGGCTCGTCCTCGCGGGCGAGCAGGGTCAGCGCGGTGTACCGCAGCAGCTCGACTCCGGCCCCGGCGGCGTACGGGGCGGTCCGCAGCGCGTGCACGGCCGCCGCGACGTGCCGTTCGGGCCGCCGGTCGTGGCTCCAGCGGTCCACCGCGCGGCAGAGCGCGGACGGCTCCTCGGCGGCGAGCACGGTGAGCAGCGCGTCCGCCCGCGGGTGCGCGGCGGCGGCCAGCGCGTCGGCCAACTCGTCCAGGGCGAGCCGCCGGTGGGCGTACAGCAGGTCGTGGGCGAGGTCGGCGACGGTGCGCCCCGGGCGGCCCGGCAGGCCGCGCGGGTCCTCGAACCAGGCACAGAGCAGCGGGAACACCCCGACCGGGTCGGCGCGCAGCCGCTGGGCCACCACGGCGAGGAAGCGCTGCCCGGGGCCGTCGGCGGCCACCAGGCCGCGCAGCAGGGCGAGTTCGGCCTCGACGGGCAGGCCGAGGCCGGTCCAGAAGGCCGGCCCGAAGCGGCCGAGCCCGGCCGCCGGGAGCGCCACCGCGCCCGTCCCGCCCGCCCGTTCGGCGATCCGGGCCGCCATCTGGTCGAGCAGTGCCCGGTGTTCGGCCGGGTCCGGGCCTGCGGCCAGGCCCTCGGCGAGCAACCGGGCCGCCCACCAGGCGGGTTCGCTGCCCGGCGGGCGCAGGTCCAGGGCGCGCCAGATCCGGTGCAGCCACGGGTCCAGGGCGCCGGCGCCCCAGGTCTCGGCCACCCGGCGCAGTGCGGCGGCGACCGGGCCGATCCGGTGCCGGGGGACGGCGTCCGCCCCGGCGGCCGTCTCCGCCGTCTCCGCCGCCGGGTGGCCGCCGGGCTCCGCCGGCTCGTCGGCGGGCCACGGCGGGGTGTCCTCGGCCTCGCCGAGCAGCAGCCGCAGCGCCGCGTCCAGGTCCAGGTGCCGGCCCTGCAGCCAGTCCGCGAACTCCCCGTGCGCGAAGCGGAACCCGGGCCCGGCCGGGACGAACAGGCCCTCGGCGAGCACCGCCGTGGCCCAGCCGCCCTCGACCGGGAACAGCTCCTCGAAGGCGGCCCGGTCCAGCCCGCCGCCCGACCGGCCGCCGAGCATCCGCCGGGCCGCCTCGTGCACCCGCCCGGCCACCGCCGCCGCGAGCCGGCGCACCCGCCGGTGCCGCGGCCCGGCCGGCCGCACCG
>NZ_JBHVEU010000673.1:0-3166 GCF_042802075.1 Kitasatospora sp. NPDC057518 | reverse complement strand
GGCCGGTGGTTCCCGGCCCGGACGACGAGTCTTCCGATCCCGCTCGCCCGGGGCATCAGGGGCGGGGAGCCGCCGTCCCCTGATCTTCCGTCAGGGTTGTCCCGGAGGCGCGACACAGGAGGCCGTGGGCGGAGCCCGACTCGGACATCTGTGGACCCGACTGATCACTCCGCAGGACGGAAGCACCGATCGCACCGATCACCCGCTCATCGGCGTGACTTCACGGCGATCGGATCGGTTGCCTCTCCAGCGGCGCGTCGGGGCCACCCTCGTCGCATTCGTACGCTCCGTCCGCACCGCGCGGCCGGGGCTCCGAAGCCGTGCCGTCGCTCCCGGGAGGTCGGGAATGCCATCGCCGGACACGTGCTTCCCGATCCGCCAAGCCGTGATCCTGGCAGGCGGACGCGGCAGACGGCTCGCCCCGCACACGGACCTGCGCCCCAAGGCGATGGTCGAGGTCGACGGCACACCGCTGCTGCGCCACCAGCTCGACCGGTTCGCCGACGCGGGCGTGGAGACGGTGGTCGTCTCGGCGGGCTACCGCTCCCAGGTGATCACCGACTACGTCCGCACGGCGCCCCTGCCCGTCCGCACCACCGTGGTCGTGGAGTCCACCCCGCTGGGCCGGGGCGGCGGACTGAAGCTCGCCGCCCGCGCGCTACCGGCGCCGCGGGACCCGTGGTTCGCCGTCTACGGCGACATCTGGGCCGACTTCCCGCTCACCGCGCTGGCCGCCCACCACCTGCGGTGCGGGGCGCTGGCCACGGTCGCCCTCGTCCCGCCCCGGCTGCCCCGGGGCACGGTCCGCTGCGACGCCCTGGGGCGGGTCGCCGAACTCGCCGCGCCGCCGCCGCCCGCCTGCACGGTCAACGGCGGCGTGTACGCCTTCGCGCCCGGGGTCGTCCCCCTGCTGCCGGACCGGGGGGACCACGCGACCACGACCCTGCCGCACCTGGTGCGGCTGCGGCAGCTGGCGGGGTACCGCGCCGAGGGCTACTGGTGCGCGGTCAACACCCCGGCGGACCTGCGAGAGCTACGGGAGCGCGTGGCACCGACCGCGCCACCCGGGAACGGACCCGGCCTCAGCGGTACGACCGGGGACCGACACCCGCCGGCCTGAGACCTCCCCGGTCCACGATCGTCCTCAGCACGAGCGACGCAGCGCTCCACGGCCGGGGAGTGGCGCCGGGGCGGTGGCTCAGGAGAGCCGTCTCCCGGGGTACGGAGGCAGGGCGGGGCCCGGCAGCCGGACCTGGCGCGAGTACACCGGCGGGGTGCCCTCCGTGGGGGCGGGCTCCGTGAAGCACTCCAGGAGCAGCTCGCCGCGCAGGTCGTCGAGCTCGTAGGGCGCCTCCTCCAGCAGGGCGTCCGCCCACACCTCCAGGGGCACGTTCCTCAGGGCGTCGTTCGGAACCCGGTTGATCGGCCCGGGCCCCAGCACCGCGAACTCCGGCTCGCCGTCCGCACGGAACCGCAGCCGCCACCAGTACGGCTGCCAGTAAGGGCGCTTCACCGAGAACCGCCTCCCGTCCGCGGTGCGCGCGCGTGCGGCGCCCTCACGTCCTGACCCAGGGCATCTCCGTCGACCCGGGCGCCGTGAGGAACCCGTCGATCCCCCACTCGGCGCCCCAGTTCCTGCCCACCCAGTCCCCCTTCGGCGACCAGAGGGGCCGGGCCGGCTGCGGCCCCCACACGGCGGGGTCCGCGCGCACCAGCAACTCGTCCTCCGCCGCGTAGCCGCCGGTCAGCACGGTGACCAGGAACTCCGCGAAACCACCGTCGAAGTGGTCGAGCCGGTCCTCGTAGAACACCGCCACCGGCCACTGCTCGGGGTCCGGACCGGTGGTCAACCAGCAGCACTGGTTGTGGTTGCTGTTCCAGCCCCAGGGCAGCAGGCCGCCCGGGTCCGGGAACACCGGGGTGGGGCCCGGCAGCTCCCACCACACCTCTTCGCCTTCGAGCTGATCGCGGAGATCGGTGTCGGTCCTGAAGCGCCATCCCGCCAGACCGGTCGGCTCGCCGGCGTAGACCGGCGTCTCCGTCGGCGTGTACACACCCCACTCGCCGTTCAGGTTCACCCCGCCGTACAGGTCGATGAACGCCCGGTAGTCCGAGGGCAGTTGGACCCCCAGCTCGGCAGGCGCCGACTCCCACGGAACCCGCGCCGGGGCGTACACAGGCTCCCCCATGATCGCCCGCAGTCGGTCCCACGCCTCGGCCATCGCCCGCCCTCTCTCCGATTGCCAGCACACCGGATGCCCCTCTACGCGGTCGGGTCCCACTCCGCGAGCTGCTCCATCGGCTCGGTGGTGCCGGAGTTCTCCAGGCTGTCGAGCGGGATGCGGTCGTAGAAGTAGAGGACCAGGTCGCTCGCCGCCCCGCGCATCACCATGTCGCCCGGCTCCGCGTCGGCGGCGAGGCCGTCGCAGCGGACGCCGGAGGCGTCGAGGGTCAGGCGCCAGGAGCGGCCCTCGGCCGCGTGCAGGTCGATGGTCGCCGGCTTGAACGGCCAGGGGACGGTCGTCGCCGAGACGGTCGTCAGGAACTCGTCGACGCCCTCGACCGCGACGTCCGCCGGCAGCGGCTGTGCGGCGCCCAGGATGAGCTGGACGTCGTAGGTGTGGACGGCGATCTCCTGGATCTGGTGCCGGGCCAGGGCTCCGCTGGTCTCCGGGGCCTGCGAACGGCCCCACCAGGTCCAGCAGCCGCGGTCCGGGCCGGCCTCGCGCAGAGCGTCGAGCATGAGCCCGGTCGACTCGGCGAGCCAGGCGTCCAGGGCTTCGCGGTCGCGGGGCGCGGTCGGGGCGCCCTTCGGGGACGTCTTCGCCGGGGGCTCGGCGCCCGGGCCCGCCGCGACGATGGCGGCCTGGCGGCGGCGGCCGTCGCCGAGGTGCTGCGCCAGTTCACGCAGCGTCCAGTCCGGGCAGGTCGGGACCTGGACGTCGAGGTCGGGGGCGGCCGCGATCGCGGCGCGGAAAGCGGCCGACCGGTCCTCGATCAGCCTCAGGACCTCGGGAAACTCCACTATGTTCTGCACGCCGGATTGTGTATCACGGCACTCCGGCCACCGGACAGCGAATTTGTCGGGCTGGTCCCCGCGGTGGACCAGAGCACGGGGCGCCGACGTCACCGATACACCGGACGACATCGGCCGGTGGGTCGCGGC
>NZ_JBHVEU010000672.1:0-3169 GCF_042802075.1 Kitasatospora sp. NPDC057518 | reverse complement strand
GCCCTGAGCCGAGGGCCCCGCCGCCGGACCGGTGGCGGGGCCCTCGCGCGTCGTGGGGACGTGGCCCGGGTCCAGCGGCGGGGTGGTGGTGCCGCACGGCCAGTCGCAGTTCGGCTCGGCCACCTGCTGGTCGTCGGCGGCGAGCACGTTGCCCCGTACGGTCGCGAGGGCGATCAGCCCGCCGGCGGCCAGCAGGCCCGCGCAGATCAGCATCGCGGTGTGGAAGGCGGAGTCGACCGAGGAGGGCACCCGGTAGGCGTCGCCGCTCAGCCCGGCCAGCGCCGGGAGGGCGGCGACCGCGAGCAGGCCGGCCGCGCGGGCGGCGGCGTTGTTGACCCCGCTGGCGATGCCCGCGTGCCGGACCTCGACGGCGGCCAGCACGGTCGCCGTCAGCGGTGCGACCAGCAGCGTCATGCCGCAGCCCATCACCGTGACGGAGGGCAGCACGTCCACCCAGTAGGAGGAGTCCGGGCCGACGCGCAGCATCAGCAGCACCCCGGCGGCGCACAGCAGGGGGCCGACGGTCAGCGGGATGCGCGGGCCGATCCGCTTGCCGAGCCGCCCGGCGCGCGCGGACAGCAGCAGCATCAGCACGGTGATCGGCACCAGTGCGAAGCCCGAGACCAGCGGCGAGAAGCCGGACACGATCTGGAGCTGCACCACCAGCAGGAAGAAGACGCCGCTGAACGCCGCGTACACGCACAGGGTGACCAGGTTCACGGCGGTGAACAGCCGGGAGGAGAACAGTCCGAGCGGCAGCATCGGATCGGGCGCGCGGCGCTCGACCGCCACGAAGGCGACGCCGAGCGCCACTCCGAGCACCCCGCTGACCCAGACGGCGGGGGACAGGCCCTCGCCGGCCGCCGTCAGCGCGTAGGTGATCGCGCCGAGGGCGAGGGCGGCCAGCACGGCGCCGAGGACGTCGAAGCGGCCGGAGGCGCCCTCGTCCCGGCTCTCCGGCACCGACCGGGTGGTGACCGCGATCACGGCGGCGGCGAGCGGCAGGTTCAGCAGGAAGATCCAGCGCCAGCCGGGGCCGTCCACCAGCCAGCCGCCGAGGAAGGGGCCGACCGCCGCCGACACCCCGCCGAGGCCGGACCAGAGCCCGACCGCCGCCGAGCGGTCGTCAGGGTGGAAGACGGCCTGGAGCATGGCGAGCGAGCCGGGGGTGAGCAGCGCCCCGCCGATGCCCTGGACGGCGCGGGCGGCGATCAGCACGTGGATGTTCGGCGCGGCGGCGCAGGCCGCGGAGGCGACGGCGAACCAGACCACGCCGATCAGGAAGACCTTGCGCCGCCCGTAGCGGTCGCCGAGCGCGCCGCCGAGCAGGATCAGGCCCGCCAGGGTGAGCAGATAGGCGTTCAGGGTCCATTGCAGGGACGCGAGGGAGGCGCCGAGGTCGGCGCCGATCCGGGGCAGCGCGACGTTCACCACGGTGCCGTCCAGCATCGCCATGCTGGAGCCGAGCACCGTCGCCATTAGTACCCAGCGACCCTGCGCGGTGCCCAGGCGCAGGGTGCCGGCCTCGGAGGTGGCCACGGGCGAATCCTGCGCTGCCGAGGCGCACGTGACAAGGGTCACCGGTGGGTGTGTTGGCGGCTGGCGGTGCGTGAGCGGACGGGTGCGCGGCGTGGCCGATCTCGGCGCAGGGTCGTGGATCAGTGGCGGGGGGTGAATGGGTTGTGTACGCACCGTGGGCTCGGGCCTGCGGAGGGTCACTGGGACAGGGGGGATCGTTGCCGTTTCAAGAGATCGACATTGCTTCACCCGAACGGATGGGTTTTAGTTCAGCGACCGCCCGGCCAGTCCGGACGGATCCGCCGGGTGGAACGCCGAGTCCTGCCGCTGCCCGGTGGTTCGAAACGAACTCTGTACGGCAGGAGCGGGGGACCCACAGGTAAGTCGCCGGACCGGAGTTCGCGCCTCAGGGCGCGGGCGTCCAGGACCGGCTTGGGGTGAAGCCGCGCAAGCGGCCGGGCAACTCCAGCCCGAACCCGACAGCTCACCTCGCAGGCGTCGGAGAGGAAAATTCCATGCCTGCACAGGCTCGTCGTATCGCCCTGCCCCGCGCCGCCCGCATCGGCATCGCCACCGCCGTCACCGGTGTGTCCTTCGCCCTCCCGCTCGTCACCGCGATGAGCGCCCAGGCCCACACCCCGGCCGCTCCGGCCGCCGCCTCCACCGAGGCCAAGCAGGCCGCGAAGGCCGCCGCTCCGGCCGCGCAGGAGAGCTACCGCGTCGTCAGCGGTGACACCCTGTCCAAGATCGCCGACGCCAAGAACGTCGAGGGCGGCTGGCACGCGCTGTACGAGCAGAACCGCTCGGTCGTCGGCGCCAACCCGAACCTGATCTTCCCGGGCCAGCAGCTCGCGCTGTCCGGCCACGCCGCCCCGGCAGCCGACGCCGCCCCGGCGAAGCCCGCCGCCCCGGCCAAGCCCGCCAAGCCGTCCGCTCCGGCGACCCAGGCCGCCAAGCCGCAGGCCCAGGTCCAGGTGCAGACCGAGGCCGCCAAGCCGTCCGCGCAGCTCGAGACCCAGCTCCAGGTCGCCGTTCCGGCCCAGGCCGTGACCGCCACTCCGGTCGCCGCCGCCACCTCCGGCTTCGTCGCCCCGCTGGCCGGCCCGCGGCTCGGTACCGCCTACGGCGTGGCCGGCTCGATGTGGGCCTCCGGCCACCACACCGGCCAGGACTTCGTCGCCTCCACCGGCACCCCGCTGCGCGCCGTCGCCAACGGTGTCGTGGTCAAGGCCGGCAACGGCGGCGCCTACGGCAACGAGGTCGAGATCAGGCTCGCCGACGGCCACTACGCCGAGTACGCGCACCTCTCCTCGATCGGCGTGAGGATCGGTCAGACCGTCACCGCCGGCCAGCAGATCGGCCTCTCCGGCGCCACCGGCAACGTGACCGGCCCGCACCTGCACTTCGAGATCCGCAACGGCTCGGAGTACGGCTCGGACATCAACCCGGTCGCCTACCTGCGCGCGCACGGCGTCGCGCTCTGACCCCGAGAGCTCCGGGGTACCAGGAACCACCGCCGCTGCGGGCGAACCGATCGCCCGGGATGGTCATGTCGGGTGACCGCTCGACCGGGTGATCGCCGCACGGCGGACATGGGCGCGGGACACGCCCAGGCCGGCCCGGCCGCATGAGGACCCCTGGGTGTCCTGGG